>JBICHM010000197.1:0-9886 GCA_043101835.1 Phycisphaerales bacterium
CAACACTGTCGAGACCGTCGCCCACCTGCCCTTCATCCTCGAAGAAGGCGCCGAGGCCTTCACCAAGCAGGGCTGCGAGAGCACCATCGGCGGACCGCCCTCCTACGGCACCAAGCTCATGGGCGTCAGCGGGCATGTGAACACCCCCGGCGTCTTCGAGTTCGACCTGGGCATCCCCCTGCGCACGCTCGTCGAGGACTACTGCGGCGGCATGCGCAACGGCAAGAAGTTCAAGGGCGCCATCCCCGGCGGCGTGTCGATGGGCATCCTCGGCCCCGACCAGTACGAGGCCGAGCTCGATTTCGACATCGGGCGCAAGCACAATGTCCTCGGCCTCGGCACCGCGTGCCCCACCGTCTTCGATGAAGACACCGACATGGTCGCCGTCGCGCGCAACATCAGCCGCTTCTTCAAGCACGAGTCCTGCGGCCAGTGCACCCCCTGCCGCGAAGGCAGCGGCTGGCTCTACCAGCTGCTCGGACGCATCGAAGCCGGCGATGCGCGCACCAAGGACCTCGACCTCGCCCTCGAAATCGCCACCAGCATGGGCGCGATGCCCGGCACCACGATCTGCGGCCTCGCCGACGGAAACAACTGGGCCGTCCGCACGATCATGAACAAGTACCGCGACGAGTTCGAGAAGCGCGTGCGCCCGACCTATGTGGCGGTGACGGTGGGGGCGGGGGCCTAAAGAGGACATCTCAGTAGCTCAATCGGAACCAATTCTGGTATGTTTATCTCCAAATCGGAGATAGACATTGCACAATCCAAATCTCGAAGTTCGCGATCCGGTTCACGGATTTGTCCGCCTCACGGCGGCCGAATGGGAAGTGGTGAATACGCTCCCATTCCAACGCCTTCGGGATGTGCGCCAGCTTGCGATGGGACATATGGTGTACCCAGGCGCAACCCATACGCGGCTTGAGCATTCAATTGGCTGCGTGCATATCGCGACGCGACTTCTCGAGTTGCTCCTGACACGCAACGCTGCTCGGGGCGAAGTTCCATTACGGACAGCGTTCAAGCTAGATGAGGGCGCGGGATCGCGTGCGATGAAGATTCTACGCCTTGCGGCTCTCCTTCACGATGTCGGCCACCCAGCCTTCTCTCACTCTGGAGAGGAGCTATCACCCATCGATGCCGCAACTGGAAAGCGCACCGACCACGAGCAGATGACAGCGAGAATCATTCGCGAATCAGAGATTCGGGAAGTGATAGAACAGAACTACAGCTCACATGGAATCACTGTCGAGGAAGTGATCGCAGTTGCGACGAAGCCGAGCCTCGCCCGTCGCACGGGCTCCGAGGGCTGGATCTCGTTCCTAAATGGACTTCTCGCGGGCGAACTGGGCGCAGATAGAATCGACTACTTGCTCAGGGATGCCCACCATTCGGGACAGCCTGTGGGGGTGTTTGATCACGAACGCCTTCTACCATCAATAGCCTTGGTAGAGGCCCCCGAAGAAGCGGAGCCTGGATTCCGACTCGCATTGGATGAAGGTGGCTGGCTTGTCGCGGAGCAGATGATCGTCTCCCGATACCTCATGTATGTCTCCCTCTACTTCCACAAGACGAAGCGAATCTATGAGATTCACTTAGAGAACTTCTTGCGGAAGTGGCTTGATCGCGAGTTGGGCACTCCGGCACTTCCTTGGGATCTCGACGAGTATCTCGGCATCAGCGACAGCCGGATCATCGCGGCCATTGCCATGGCGGCGAGAGATTCGAACCACCCAGCGCACTTGGAAGCGCGAGCATTTGTGGATCGAAGTCATCTACGGCTCGCGAGAGAGCTAGTTCTCGCAGATAATTATCAAGTTATTTCGAGCCAGGGACTCCCTGACAGGAAGAAGCCTGATCCAAAGAGATTCGACTTGCTCGCCGATTATATTCGGTCTATGTTTGGTAATGCCCGCCTGGCCTTCGACTCGAAGGGACACCCTGCGACGAAGCAGTTCGAGCCCAGGCCCGATCGGGTCATCGTGCTTCTTGAGGGCCAGCCTCGCTATCTCCCTGAAGTCTCAGAGATTATGCGTGGCATGCCCGCTGACATCTGGAGGGGGAGAATCTACTCCGACAAGGATCATCGCGAAGATGTACGCTCAGCGTGTGCAGATTTTCTTGCCGCGAACCCGATAACGGAGGCACCTCGATGACCGTCAATGACAAATGTCATCGCGCTTGGGTATCTGCGGCCGTCCAGCGACTCCGAGACGAAGGAAGCTGGGCTGGGCGGATCCATGTTCACAAGCTCTTGGTCGTCGCCCAGTTGCTTGGTCTTGTTCGCGTTCCATTCCGCTTCGAGCTCTATCGATACGGGCCATATTCCTTTGAGCTTGACGAACTGATTGCGGACATGGAGAACTTCGGCTTCGTCTCGAAAGAATATGCCCAGCCTGGCTACGGCCCTCGTCTCGCGCTTTCTTCAACTGGAGAGGAAGACCTCGATTCGCTTAGCGAACATGAACTCGCTGCCCTGTCAACGGTAGCGAGCGAGTTCGGGCGACGTGGCAGCAAAGAGCTGGAGCTTCTGGCAACGAGTTTGTGGGTAATGGAAGAGGAAGGCGTTTCTGACAAAGATGCCGTTCGAGTTAGGGTTCAGGAGCTGAAGCCACACAGAAGTGAGTCTGACACTGCGCGAGGTGTAGATGAGGCGTTGTCTCTTCGGGAGACGCTTCGCCGATAGCAACGGCAATGATCGACCATTCTTCTACACCCCTCGGGCATCCCCGAGGGGTGTTTTCGTTTGTGCTCGCCTCGCCGCAATCACACCCATAGCCTTCCCCACAAGAACACCGACCGACGAACCCCGCAGCACAGGAGGCGTTCGTATGCGCTTTGCCACCACCATCGCTTTCACCGGATCCATCGCCCTCTTC
Source organism: Phycisphaerales bacterium (assembly GCA_043101835.1). Taxonomy (GTDB): domain Bacteria; phylum Planctomycetota; class Phycisphaerae; order Phycisphaerales; family UBA1924; genus JBICHM01. The sequence goes on from JBICHM010000197.1 coordinate 2,880, forward strand.
TTCGCCGGCTGCGGCGAGGAGGGCTCGACCGGCGATTCCGCCGCGGACACCATGCAGCAGCAGGCGTCCGACATGGCCAGCCAGGCCGGCGACGCGTGGCAGGAGACGCGCGACGCCTTCGTCGCCGAGACGCGCGCCCGCATCGAAGGGCTCGAGGCGCAGGTCGCCGAGCTCCGCGCCGAGGCCGAGCGCGCCGAGGCCACCGAGGCGATGAAGAGCCTCGCGGGCGAGGCCGAGCAGGCGCTCAACGATGCGAAGGCCAACCTCCAGAACCTCGCCGACGCCGGGGCCGAGCAGTGGGAGTCCATCCGCACCGGCCTCGCCGATGCGCTCGACAACCTCGAAGCGAAGCTCCGCGAGGGCGCCGGCGGCTGATCGCCCCGCGCGCTACGGGCACATGCCCCACGCGCCGAGCAGCAATCCCAGGTCTGCGCCGTCGGTGTTCCCATCGCCGTTCAGATCGCCTGTCGGCGTGCCCCATGCGCCCAGCAGGACGCCGAGGTCCGCGCCGTCGGTGACGCCGTCGCCGTTGAAGTCACTCGGGCAGCCCGGGCAGGTGACGACGATGCGCACGCGCCGGTCCTCGGCGAGCGCGAGCGCCGTCGGGGCGCCGCTCTCGGGGTACGCGGCCCACGATGTCACGCCGCTGACCGTCGGCGTCCCGATGGCGACATCGCTGAACGACAGCAGCCCCGTCCACTCGCCGTCGAGCGGGCCGGCCACATAGCCGTCGGTGCGCGCCGGCGCCCACACATTGCGCACGGTCATGAGGCTGCCGTCGGGCGTCACGCTGAAGATGTCGCTTGCATCGCTCGCGTCGTCGCGCACCGCGAAGTCGCCCGTCGTGCCCGTCAGCTCGAAGCGCGTTTCCGCGCGCCCGCCCACTGGCCCGACGCCGTCGTCGAGCACGAGGTAGATGCCGAACCCATCGGCTGCGCGCACGCCGAAGAGGTGCGCGCGATCGTCGACGAGCGCCGGGAACGATCCCTGGTACGACGGCGCGCCGCTGGTCCAGCCGTGGTAGGCAGCGTGCGTGTCGCCCGTCTGCACGGGCGCCATCTCGCCCAGCAGGTTCGCGTCGAAGTCGCCGGCCCCAGGCGCCGACTCCTGGCTGATCATGATGCGCCGCGGGCGCACCTCCACCGCCAGCGGCCCGGCGATCACCTCCGCCCCGAGACTGTCGATCGCGCGCAGTCGGTACACCTCATCATCGAGCGGGCGGTCGATCGCCTCGGCCGTCGTCGCGACCTCGGTCCACACGCCGCCATCGTCGCGCTCCCACACGAACTCGTAGGGTGGCATGCCGCCGACCGCGCCGCCCAGCAGCCCCACCGCATCGCCCGCGCACACCGCATCGCGCGCCAGGTCTGCGTCCGCGCTCAGCGGCCCCGCGCCCTGTGCGGGGCTGAAGAGGTCGAACCCAAGCCCCACACTCGACGCCGTTCCCGTGTAGCGAATGCGCACCTGCGCAATGTCCGCGGACGCGCGGCTGAACGACCACCCGAACGCCAGCGCATCGCCCGCGCCGTTGGGATCAGCGCATGTCCCCATGCTCGGCCCGGCCAGCCCGTCGATGACCGCCGTCTCCAGCACCGCGCCGGCGCCGTCGAGCGCCTCGATCGTCCACTGCTCGCACGGCGGCCCGCCGGTCGGTGTGCGACAGTCGACATCCAGCACCACGCCCGACGCCGCGGACACCGGCGACACATAGGTGATCAACAGATCCCCCGCGACGCCGATCGAGTTGTTGTCCGTCAGGAAGGAATCCCCGATGCCCTGCCCCGGCAGCGGTGTATCGGCGCCGTTGCACGACGCGAACGCCGTCTGCGGCGTCCCGACCTTTGCGATCCGCGGCAACCCGATCGGCAGCCCCGTCGTGCGGCTGATCAGCGCGAACGACACCCCGAAGTTCGCCTCGTACTCTGTCGAGATCTCCTGCTGGTCGACGGTCGGCGCACCGCCCGGCAGCGTCTCGAAGTCGATGGTCTGCCCCGGCGCGCCGGCGCAGACGGAAAGCGCAGCGGCGACACCGACGACGCCCGGCGCGCGTGCGATCACATGCGGCATGGTTATTCCCCTCAATGAACCAACGCCGAGTGTGACCGAATCGATCTGCCGGATCAACGATTCGTCGCGTGATTCCGCCTCAACACCCGCCCCAGGCACCCAGCAGCAACCCCAGGTCCGCGCCATCGGTGGTCCCGTCGCCGTTCAGGTCGCCCGCCGGCGTGCCCCAGGCGCCGAGCAGCAACCCGAGGTCCGCGCCGTCGGTGACGCCGTCGCCGGAGAGATCGCTTGGGCACGGATCCGTCGGGATGACAATCAGCTGCGCGCTCTCGCCGGAGCCGCTGCCCGACACGCCCGTCGTGAGCACGATCGCGCCCGCGCCGGCCGTCCCCTGCGCGTAGGTGCGCAGCTGATCGTTCAGCGAGTCGAGCACGACCGCCGCGCCGAGGCCTGCCGAGTACACCCCCGCGACCTCACCGGCCACGCCGAAATACTCGCTCGTCGCGAACACGCTGACGCCCAGCGTCGCCGGATCGATCAGCAGCATCCGCTCCTGCGCCGTGTTCGAGTTGTCATCCACCTTCAGGAACACCGAGCCCGCCGGCCCGGCGCTGAAGCCCACCGCGATCTCCCCGCTCTCGGAGACGTCATACAGCGTCGTCGCGACCGCCGTCACCTGGTCGCCCGGGGCGTTGAGCGAAAGGCGCATGATGCGCGTCTCGCCGGGGACGCTGTCGTCGGCGCCGAACAGGCTGTTCGTCGCGCCGTCGTACCACAGCGCATCGACCGACTGGATCGAAGCAACGGTCACGCCGTCGGTCGCGAGCAGATCATGCGCCACGCCCGCCGCGTCAACGAATCCGAGAATGCCCGCGCCGCCGACGCTGTAGTAGATGCGCCCGTCGCCGGTGGTCGCCGGGTTGTCCGCCGCGACCGGCCCGAGGGCGACCGCATCCGCCACGCCGACCGCGTCGGCCGTGCGCAACCCTGTATCGCTCGAATAGACGATCCGCTGGCGCGCGGCGCAGAACGCCGCGCGACCCTGCGCGAAGCCCGTCGTGAGCGGGAAGGTCATCGTCGTCCAGGTCGCCGGATCGATGCACACCGCCGCCCGCTGCGAGCCCCCTCCCGTCGCGGGAATCGCCGTGCTGATCAGCCAGATGTCGCCGGGGATGAACTCCGGCACGGTCGCCCCGGCGGACGCGACGCTCGCCAGCGCGAGCGCGCCACACACCGCGGAAGTCGATCGAAAACGCATCACAGGCAGTCTCCCCACGCGCCGAGCAGCAGGCCGAGGTCGGCGCCGTCGGTCGTGCCGTCGCCGTTGAGGTCCGCCCCGTCCGACGCCCATGCGCCGAGCAGCACGCCGAGGTCTGCGCCATCGACCGTGTTGTCATCGTTCAGATCGGCGAAGCAGGGCGCCACACCGTCGTTGCTCACCGGCGGCAGCACGTTGCGGAACGCGGGGCCGGTCATCGTCTCGGGATCGAAGTTGGATCGGCTGCGCGCCGTGCGCTCGCCCGGATCGGCCGGCGCATTGTGGAACGGATCGCTCTCGTCCATAGCCCCGCCGCCGCCGTCCTGCGGCGTGAAGACCTTGCGCAGGCCCAGCGAGGTGACGTACACCTTGTCGCCGTCGCCGACACTCAGGTCCGTCGGGCGGGTCAGTTCGCCCACGCCAATCAGCGTGGCCTCGAGATGATCCGCGCGCCCCGGATCGGGCGGGTGCAGGTGGTACACCCCCGGCGAGCCATCGCTGGTGAGGTAGAGGTCGCCGGTGACCGGGCTGGCTGCCATCGAGATGGCGCCGCTGAGGATCACCTCCGCGGGCAGTTCCTCCGGCGCCTCGGGAACGAGGCCTTCACCGAAGGGAATGACGCTCCCGTCGCAGAACGCCAGCGCCTGATCGGTGGCGTCGTTGTACGCGAGCGCCTCGCACGGGGCGGGCAGCGCCGCCGACGCCGTCTCCTCGATCGGATCCTGCGTGAGATCAAAGCAGCGCAGCGTCCGCCCGTCCTGGATGTAGAGCTCGCCGCGCCGGCCGAAGAGGATCCGCTCCGGATCCGTCACCGGGATGGGGACCTCGACAACCCGCGCCTCAACGGGGTCGTACATCCAGATCTTCGCCGGCTGCGCGCCGATGGACGCCGTCGAGAAGAACGAGTGCGGCAGGTTCGGCGCGATGGCGACGTCAAGAATCGACGCGCCGCCCGGCGCGAGCACCTCGACGATCTCGGGCGCAGGGTCGTAGAAGAACTTGAGCGGCTTCTTGATCAGCAACTTCGTGGGATCGGTGCTCTTGCTCAGCCCGAAGAGCGGAACCATCACGTAGTACCCGTCGATGTACCCGCTCCCGTAGCCGACGACCTTGTCCATCACGCGCACCTGACCATCGGCGATCACCACGCGCGGCTCGATCGCGCGCTCCTGGCGCAGGAACGGCGACTGCGTGCCCAGATCGTCCTGCTCGTTGGCGGGGTCGTGGAATCCGAGCTGGCGCGCCGCGCCGCTCCGCGACACCTCGACCACGCTCACCGCGTGCCCGCCGTTGCGCGTGAGGATCGGCTCCGTGCCCCCGTACCAGCCGACGATCGCCGTCACCGGCGCGCCGGTCAGCGCCCACGAGGCGATGCCGTCAAAGCTCGGCGAGGCCCCCGAGGAGAACGAGTAGCGCAGCACCAGGATGTTCGGCGCCATCCACGCCTGCAGCCCGGCGAGACCACCGGCGCCGTTGGTGCCGTCGAAGGCATCGGTCCCCATGACGATCCCCATGATCGACAGGTTCGTCGTCACCGTGGAATAGGCCGCGGGCGAGAGCTGCCAGTGCAGGTAGTTCTCATCGCCGGGCGGGATCCCCGGGTACCCGTGGTGCGCGAGGTACGCCGCCCAGTTCAGCCCGGCCGTCGGCACACAATACATGTTGCCCGTGTTCGGCAGGCCGTTGCGCACCTGGTCGAAATCGGGGACCTTGGTGAACTTCGCGGTGTACTGCGAAGCGGACGAGATCGCCGCGAACCAGTTGGCCTGCGCGACGGTCGCGACACAGGCGCACAACGCGGCGCTCGCGATGGCGCGCCTGACTGATCGACGATGCTGATGCGGTGCGAGCATGGCGGCTCCCCTCTGGAGGCGTGCACGGGTTTCGCACTGAGAAACGATGTCAGGGTCGCCTGCGCCGATGCCGAAGTCCAGAATTCTTCGGAAACCCGAGACATATCCGCACCGAGAAAACGCCGCCCGGCGGCGCAATGCCCCCGGGCGGCGTCATCGAGCGCGTCCTCGCCGCGCGCCGAATCACACAGGGCAGTCGCCCCACTCGCCCAGCATCAGGCCGAGGTCGGCGCCGTCCACCGTCCCGTCGCCGTTGAGATCGGCGATCTCCTCGCCCGCCGCGCCCCAGGCGCCCAGCAGGATGCCGAGGTCCGCGCCGTCGACGACGAAATCGTCGTTCAGATCCGCGAAGCACCCCATGTCCTGCGGCGCGAAATCCTCCGGCAGGATGTTGATGAACTCCTCGGTCTGGTGCACCTCGGGGTCGAAGTTGCTGCGCGAACGCGCCATCTGCACGCCGGCGCCGACCTCGAGCCCGCTCATCGCGTGCTCGCGATCCTCCATCCACTCGCCCGTCTCAGGGTCCTTGCAGAAGACGGTCGCCTTGCCACTGGAGTCGGTCACAAAGACGCAGTCGTCATCGCCCACCGACAGGCCCGTCGGGATGTCCAGCAGACCCTCGCCGATCAGCACCACTTCGAACTCCGCCGCGCCGCGCGCCGCCTGCACCGCCGGCAGCAACAGATACACGCCCGGCGACCCTTCGCTTGTCAGGTACATCGCGCCATCGGTCGGGCTCGTCGCGAGAAACTTCTTGCCCTCGAGCACGAGGTCGCCCGGCAGCTGCACGGCCGGCAGTTCGTTGAGCCCCTGCCCGTACTTCTTCACGCTGCCGTCGCCCATCAGGGCGAGCAGCTCGCCGTGCACATCGTCCGCGGCCATCGCCTCCACCGGCGCGCCGGGCACGACGCTGCCCTCCTCCTCGAACTCCTCGCCGAAGGGGTTGTAACAGCGGATCGTGCGCCCATCGAGCACGTACAGACGCCCGAAGCGATCGAAGACCGCGCGCTGCGCATCGGCGACCTCCGCGAGCGATTCGAACTCGCGCGACTCGGGGTCGAACCGCCAGATCGTCGAGGGCGGCCCGCCCGGAATCGGCGCCGTGGTCACGATCGACGAGGGATCGAAGGGCGACGGCTGGACGCTCGTGATGATGCCCGGCGCCGGAACGCGATCGATCGTCGGCCCGTCATCGATCGTCAGCCGGTACGGCTTGAGGATCAGCAGATCGAGGAAGTTCGACGAGGTCGACAGCCCGTACAGCGGAAAGATCGCGAAGTAAGTGTCCAGGTAGCCCGAGCCGTAGTTGAGCACCTTGTCCACCACGCGCCACTGCCCGGCGACGAACTTCAGCCGAGGCTCGATCTGGTAGGTCCGCTCCGCCACCGGCGACTGGGTGAAGATGTTCGACTGTTCGTCCGCCGGATCGTGCATCGTCAATAGGCGCGTGTTGCCCTGGCGCTGCACCTTCACGACGCTGAAGCAGTGCCCGCCGTTGCGCGTCAGCACGTTGTTGTTGTCGCTGTACCAGCCGACGCACGCCATGACGGGGATCTTCAGTCGCGTGTACGCCGCGATATCGTCGAAGTCCGGCGTCTCGCTGCTGTTGATCCACCGGTTGATCACGACGAACCGGTTGTCGAGCCAGGTGTCGAGCCCGTCCTTCGCCGGCCCCCCGTAGGTGCCGTCAAAGGGATCGGTGTTCATGAAGTTCCCCATGATGGTGAGGAAGTTGTTCGACAGGTTGAAGGTGCTCTGCGAGTGCCAGTAGTACTGGCTGTGGTCGCCGGGCATGATCGACGGGTAGCCGTGGTGGGCGATGTACGCCATCCAGTTCACGGCGCTCGTCGGCACGCAGTACATGTTGCCGTTGTTCGGCAGGCCGTCGC
>JBICHM010000198.1:0-34682 GCA_043101835.1 Phycisphaerales bacterium
CCGCGCCGTCGAGCGGGCGATCGGGTGAGTTTGAGCCGGGAAGGAGTCGCGCCATGAGCGGCGGCAAGTCCAACGGAGCCACACCGGATGTGCGCCTCGAGGTCGCGTGCGTCAACCTGCGTCACAAGATGATGTACTGCGACGAGCGCCAGCAGACGCCCGGCATGGTGGATGACTCCTCGGAGACGCGCGTCTTCTTCTGCATCCGGAGCCACGACGCGATCGGCCCCGACGCCGAGCCGGTGGCGCCGAAGTACTGCACGCCCGGGCGCGGGTGCTACGGCGCGCCTGAGTAGTTCTCCGCCGTTGCCTTCCGCGAGAAGGCGGCGTAGCAATCCTCCATGGCCCATGAGCACCACCCGGGCGGGGGCGACGGCGCCGCCGCGTCCTGCTGCGCGCACCAGTCGGACGACGTCGGGGCGACCGACCCCGTCTGCGGCATGACGGTCGACCCCGCGAAGGCCGCGGGAACCTGCGAGCACGGCGGCGAGACCTACCACTTCTGCAGCCAGGGATGCCTAAAGAAGTTCCGCGAGGATCCCGAGCGGTACCTCGACGGCGGCGGTGGCGACGATGCGCCTGACGATCCCAATGCCATCTACACCTGCCCGATGCACCCGGAGGTGCGCCAACGCGGCCCGGGCGACTGCCCGAAGTGCGGCATGGCGCTCGAGCCGGAATCAGGCGGCGAGGGCGACGACACCGAGCTGAAGTCATTGACGCGCCGGTTCTGGGTGAGCGCCGCGCTCACGGCGCCGCTGGTCGTGATCGCGATGGGCGACATGCTGCTGCCCGGCGACCCGATCCACGAGGCCATCCCACCTGCCGTGCGCCAGTGGATCGAGGCGGCGCTCGCGACGCCGGTGGCGTTCTGGGGCGGGTGGCCCTTCCTGGTGCGCATGTGGCGGTCGATCCCCGGGTTCAACCTGAACATGTTCACGCTCATCGGCGTCGGCGTGCTCGCGGCGATGGGATACAGCCTCGTGGCGATCATCGCGCCGGGTCTGTTCCCTGAGTCGGTGCGCGCCGAGTCCGGGCGCGTGCCCGTGTACTTCGAGGCGGCGGGCGTGATCGTGACGCTCGTGCTGCTCGGGCAGGTGCTGGAGCTACGGGCGCGGAAGCGGACGGGGCGCGCGGTGCGTGCGCTGCTGGAGCTGGCGCCGCGGACGGCGCACAGGATCGACGATGATGGGAACGAGACGGATGTGTCGCTGGATGAAGTCACTGAGGGCGACCGCCTGCGCGTCCGCCCCGGCGAGAAGGTGCCGGTCGACGGCTCGGTGCTGGAGGGCGAGTCGTACATCGACGAATCGATGCTGACCGGCGAGCCGGCGCCGGTCGGCAAGCAGTCGGGCGACGAGGTCGTCGGCGGCACGGTGAACGGCGAGAGCTCCTTCGTGATGCGCGCCGAGCGCGTCGGCGCCGACACGATGCTGAGCCAGATCGTGGAGATGGTGGCGAAGGCGCAGCGCAGCCGCGCCCCGGTGCAGCGCCTCGCGGACGCCGTCGCCGGCTGGTTCGTGCCGATCGTGGTGGGCGTCGCAGTCGTCGCGTTCGGCGTGTGGATGCTGTTTGGCCCGGAGCCGCGCCTGGCGAACGCGCTGATCAGCGCGGTGAGCGTGCTGATCATCGCGTGCCCGTGCGCGCTCGGGCTGGCGACGCCGATGAGCGTGATGGTGGGCGTCGGCCGCGGCGCCGGGGAGGGCGTGCTCTTCAAGGAAGCCGCGGCCCTCGAGCAGATGGAGGCGATCGGCGTCATCGTCGTCGACAAGACGGGCACGCTGACCGAGGGCAAGCCGCGCCTGGAGTCAGCCCACGCGTCCGACGGCTTCGACGCCGATGAGGTTGTGCGACTCGCGGCGGCCGTCGAGCACGCCAGCGAGCACCCGCTGGGGCGCGCGATCGTCGAGGGCGCGAAGGAGCGCGACCTGCGCGTCGGCGAGGCGTCGGACTTCTCCTCGTCGTCGGGCAAGGGAGTGCAGGCGACGGTGGACGGGCAGCGCATCGCTGTCGGCAACCGCGTGCTGCTCGAGGAACTCGGCGTCGACGGCGGTGCGCTGCGCGAGCGCGCCGCCGAGATCCAGGGCGAGGGCGCAACAGCGGTCTTCGTCGTCATCGACGGTTCCTGCGCCGGCGTGATGGGCGTCGCCGACCCGGTGAAGGAGACGACGCCGGAGGCGATCGAGGCGCTGCACCGCGAGGGGCTGGAAATCGTCATGCTCACCGGCGACAGCCGGCGCACGGCGGAGGCGGTGGCGAAGCGTCTCGGTATCGACCGCGTCGAGGCGGAGGTGCTGCCCGATCAGAAACGCGCCGTCATCGAGAAGCTGCAGGGCGAGGGCCGCAAGGTCGCCATGGCCGGCGACGGCGTGAACGATGCCCCCGCGCTTGCACAGGCCGACATCGGCGTCGCGATGGGCGCGGGGTCGGATGTCGCGATCGAGAGCGCCGGCGTCACGCTCGTGAAGGGCGATCTGCGCGGGCTCGTGCGGGCGCGCCGGCTCAGCGAGGCGACGATGCGGAACATCCGCCAGAACCTCGTCTTCGCCTTCGGCTACAACGCACTGTGCGTGCCGATCGCGGCGGGCGTGCTCTACCCGATCACCGGGATGCTGCTGAGCCCCATGCTCGCCGCGGCGGCGATGAGCCTGAGTTCCGTCAGCGTCATCGGCAATGCGCTGCGGCTTCGGGCGGTCAAGCTGTAGGGCGGGCTCCGCCCACCGTCGGCCGTCGAAATCTGTAGGCTGAAGTGGTGGTCCGCCCGCAGGACTGGTGGGCAGAGCCCACCCTACGGAGACAGACGATGCGCGACGGACGGGGCGGCGTAGATCGGCGGGGATTCCTGGCGGCGGGCTTCGCCGGCGGCGCCGCGGCCGCATCGGCCCCGTGGTTCGCGCCGTCGGCCGCACTGGCCCAGCAGGCGCAGGGCGAGGCGCCGACGCCGCCGGGCATCGGCCCGGAGACGATTGCCGAAGCGCAGAAGGTCCTCGGGCTCGAGTTCACCGGCGAAGAACGCGCGATGATCGCTGAGTCGATCGAGCAGCTCGTCGAGTTCTACGGCGAGGTCCGCAGCGCCGGCCTGCAGAACGCCGACGGCCCGGCTGAGATCTTCGACCCCCGCCTGCCAGGGTTCGAGCCGCCGTCGGGCATGGCGCTCGCGGGCCGGTACATGCAGCCCCGCGCCGGCACGCTGCCGGAAGACGAGGCGGACATCTGCTTCGCGCCGGTCTCGCACCTCGCCGAGTGGGTCCGCACCCGCCAGATCACGAGCGAGCGTCTCACGCGCCTGTACCTGTCGCGTCTGCGTCGCCTGAATGCGCAGCTCGAGTGCGTCGTGACATTCATGGATGACGCCGCGCTCGCGCAGGCGCGCCGGGCGGACGCCGAAATCGCGGCGGGCAACTACCGGGGGCCGCTGCACGGCCTGCCCTGGGGGGCCAAGGATCTCTTCGACACGGCCGACGTGCCGACCACATGGGGCGCCGCGCCGTGGAAGAACCGTGTTCCCGATCGCGACGCGACCGTCGTGCGCAGGCTCGACGAGGCCGGCGCGGTGCTGATCGCCAAGCTGACGATGGGCGCCCTCGCCTACGGCGACATCTGGTTCGGCGGGCGCACGCGCAACCCGTTCAACCTCGAACAGGGCTCGAGCGGATCGAGCGCGGGGTCGGCGTCCGCGGTCGCGGCGGGGTGCTGCGCGTTCACGCTGGGGACGGAGACCTACGGCTCGATCGGCTCACCGAGCGCCCGCTGCGGCGCCACGGGATTCCGGCCGACGTTCGGGCGCGTGTCGCGCGACGGGGCGATGGCGCTCTGCTGGTCGCTCGACAAGGTCGGCCCTATCTGCCGCACCGCCGAATGCTGCGCCCACGTGCTCGAGGCGATCAACGGCTACGACCCTGGCGACCCGGCCACGACGCGCGTGCCGCTTCCGATCGACATGATTACGCCGATCCGCGGGCTGACAATCGGGTACGACCCCTCGACCTACGAGGGCGAGTGGGTGTCCGACGAGGACCGCGCGGTGCTCGACATCCTGCGCGAAGAGCGGTGCGAACTGGTGGAAGTGTCCATTCCAGACGGGCCGTGGGGCCAGATGATCTTCCTGCTCATCACCGTCGAAGCGGCCGCGGCGTTCGATGAAATGACGCGGACCGATCAGGACGACCAGCTCACCTGGCAGTCGCCGCAGGCGTGGCCCAACACCTTCCGCACGGGCCGGTTCATCCCGGCGGTGGACTACTACAACGCCACGCGCTGGCGTCGGCGCCTGATGCATCGCGCGGCGGAGCTCTTCGGCGGCGTGCAGGGCATCGTGGCGCCCCAGGCGCACGGCGCGATGCACGCGATCACGAATATGACCGGCCACCCCGCGATCACGTTCCGCACCGGATTCCGAGAGAACGGCACGCCGCGCGCGAACACGGTCTGGGGCGGGCTCTATGACGACGCGGCCACGCTGCGCATCGGCGCCACGCTGGAGCAGCGCCTGGACCAGTGGTCGAGACGGCCGGCGCTGGACTGACGGTCATCTCGCGTCGGCGGGCGCTTCCTCCGGATACTCCAGCCCCAGCGTGCGCCCCTTCTCGACCGCCGGGACGCCATCGGTCATCCACACGGGCGCCGGCGCGTCCTTCAGGTAGTGGTCGAAGAACTGCTGCATTCGGACGGCCCAGTCCACGCGATTCTGGCGCTTGACGAGGTTGTGATCCTCGCCGTTGTAGTTGATGAGCCAGGCGGCCTTGTCGAGGCGGCGCAGCGCCATGAACATCTCGATGCCCTGCTCCCACGGCACGGCGCCGTCCTCGTCGTTGTGCATCATGAGCAGCGGCGTATTCACCCGATCGGCCCAGAAGACCGGCGAGTTCTCGATGTAGCGCTGCTGCGCCTCCCAGAGCGTGCCGCCGATGCGGCTCTGCGTCTTCTCGTACTGGAACTGCCGGCTCATGCCGCTGCCCCAGCGGATGCCGCCGTAGGCGCTGGTCATATTGCTGACCGGCGCGCCCGCCTCCGCGGCGGCGAACATGTCGGTCTGCGTCACCATGTAGGCGATCTGGTAGCCGCCCCACGAGTGCCCCTGCAGACCGAGTCGCGCGGGATCGACGTAGCCCTGCTCGAGAATGTGCAGCACGCCCGGCACGATGGCGTTCATCGCCGAGTCGCCGGGGAAGCCGTCCTTGTAGGGGATGTCGGGCACGAAGACGACGTACCCGCGGCTCACATAGAAGGTGATGTTGATGATCGAGCGGTACGGCTCCGGCGCGCGGTGCTGGTGCAAGCCGTCGCTCGAGCGCTCGTAGAAGTACGACATCATCGGGTACTTCTTCTGCGCCGAAAAGTCCTCCGGCTTGAAGAGGATGCCCTGGAGCTTCTCGCCATCGGCGCTGAACCACTCGACGAGCTCGGCCGTGCCCCAGCGGTAGTCGTCCTGCTGCGGGTTGGCGTGGCTGATGCGGGTGAAGCCGTCGAAGTCGAGATCAGTGATGTGCAGGTCGGGAAACTCGCTGTAGTCCTCGCGCGTGATGAGCACGGCGTCGGCGTCGTCGGCCTTGTCGGGACGGCCGAACCGCTTCGGCGCCATGATGAGGCGTTCGGGCTTGCCATCGCCGGTGACCGTGTCGCGGTAGAAGCCGTCGTCCTTGGTGAAGTCACCGAACGCCGAAAGCAGCAGCGGTTCGTCGGCGGGGATCGCATCCTCGTCAGGATCGAGATCGACGACACGGAAGCGGATCGATTCGGCTCGGCCGACGCCGTCGGTGATGTTGCGCGGGCCCCAGAAGCCGGTCGGGTCCACCGCCCAGATGTCGTAGCGGTCGTAGACAAGGAACGCGCTGTCGTCGGTCGTCCAGCCCGCGGCGCCGTAGGGCCCGGGCATGTCCGGCGTGTCGTGGAGTTCATCGATGATCGGCGCGTCGATGCGGTCGGTGAGATTCACGATCTTCTTCGAGCCGGTGTGCATCGCGAACCAGTCGCCTGCCTCGAGATCGAACCAGTAGGCGAAGCTCGCGCCGGGGCTGAGACGGATACCCGGACCAAAGCCGCCGGTTCGGACATCGTCGAGCACCTGCTCGCGCGCGCCGGTCGCGGGGTCGACGAGCCACGCGTCGGTCGGCAGCTGCACATCGAATGAGAGCATGCGCCGGTGCTCGAGCGATGAGGTCCCGAGGGCCACATCGGCGTCGCCCTCGTCCCCGACCGTGACATCAGGCATGTCCTCACGCGCGAGCTGCACCAGTCGCGCATCGGCGTCGAGGTGCGCGAGCGCGAGGTATGACCGCTCGCGCTCCTCGCGCGCGTTCTCCTTCTGCATGGGCTGGATGAAGGGATCGCGATAGTGCCAGATGTCCACGACGACCTTCTCGTCGTCGAGCAGGTCGCTCTCGGGCTCCGGCTCGGGGCGCGGCGCCGTGCCGAAGTAGAGCCGCGCACCGGAGTCGCTGAACGCCACGCGCCCGTGCTCGCTGACGATCCAGCCCTCGGGCAGCCCGTCCGCGCCGGCGCCGGCGATCTTCGTCGCGCCGCCGTCGCCGCCCGTCCATGCGTAGAGATCAAACGCGGGTTCGTCGGCGTCGTACTCCTCGAGGTTGGCGAGAAACGCGAGGCGGTCGCCGTCTTCGCTGAACGTCATCGACTTCGCGTCGAACTTCCCGCCGAGCGCCGTAGCGACGACGCCGTTCGCAGTGTCGATGACAAAGACGCCGTCGGTCTCCCCCTCCCTGGTCACCGCGCTGTAGGCGACGTGCCGGCCGTCTTTGCTGACCGCGTAGTCCGCGGCGTTGTCGAACGACCACACCTCGCCGGTGTCGAGGTTGCGCACTTCGAGGCGCGTGCCCGGCTTGCGGTCCTTCTTCTTCTCGTCGTCCTCCTTCTCTTCCTCCGCCTCGGGCTCGGGCGCAGGTTCTGACTCGGGCTGGGCCTCGGGCTCGGGGGCGGATTCGGCTTCGGGCTCGGCGGGCGCGTCGTCGTCGGCGGCCTTCTCCTCTTCGAGCGCCTTCTCGAAGTGCACGACGAGAATCGGGCCGCCCTCCTCGGGCACGGTGTACCCCTTCACGCGCTCCACATCGGTGCGCTCGCCGGAATCCAGGTCGATGATCGCAAGCCCGCTCTTGGGCATGTCGTCGGGCTTGGTCTTGTCCTTCTTCGCCTGACGCACGGTCTCCTTGGGGGGCACGATGCGGACGACAGCGAAGCGGCTGTCGCTCGTGAGTTCGCCGGCGCTGCCGAGTTCGACGCTGTATTCCCGATCGTCAATCGCGCTGCGAATCCGCGCCTCGGGATCGCCGTCCTGCGGCTGGAGCACATAGAAGACCCAGCGCCCGTTGTTCGAGATCGATTCGCGCGCGATCGACTTCCAGCCGTCGTAGACGCTGTGGTCGAGCGGCATCTTCTCGGCGAAGGCGACGGATCCGGCGACAAGCGCCAGCGCGGCTGCGGCGAGGGGGCGGAGGGCGGTCTTCGAATGCGTCATGGCGCGTCGGGCTCCGGTCGGCGTAGGGCGGCGGTCGCCGCGCATGCCGGACGGGAAGCCCGACGGGGGCGCACGACGCCGCGTTGTGCGGACGCTCTCTCTCGGCGCAGCCGAAACCCGGCTGCGCGCCGTTCTTTGGATATAGCCGGGCGGCGATCGGGCTGCAATGAAATTCGAGTCAGCCGCCCGGATGCCCGTCGGTATCGGACGCTGGCGGCGCGATGTTGACCATCCACCCGCTGAAGGCGTCGAGAAACGCGTCGAACCCCGGCAGGTGCTCGGCGGGAAATCCGTATTTCGCCGGCGCATCCGCGAGCGTCTCGCGGAAGGTCGCCAGCCACGCTTGGCGCGCATCCTCGTCGATCGGGAAGGGCATGTGCCGGGCCCGAAGCATCGGCGAGCCATACCGCTGCTGGTACAGCGGCGGGCCCCCGAGCAGACCGACGAAGAACGCCGCCGACTTCTTCGAGGCCTCGACGATGTCGTCGGGGAACATCCAGCGGATCTCGGACTCGGCGAGACGCAGGTAGAAGTCCTCGAGCATCCGGAAGATCGCGTCCTCGCCCATGCGGGCGTAGATCTCGGGGTTCGGGCGCTCGACGCGCGGCGGGCCCCCGACCGGAATGTGCACCTCTCGACCCGACATCGAGGTCGATCCTAGCCCCGTCGAGCCGGTCGCTGCACTGGGTTGGGTCTAGAGTCTCCCCACGCGCCGAATCCCCACCGTCGATGACCACGATCGCGCCCAATGAGAATCTCGACCACCGTCGAGCGCTGAACGCGGCGATCCCGCTGCTGGCGATCGCCTCGCTTCCCGACGCCATGGTGGTGCCGGTGCTCAAGGGGCTGCTGGTCGATCGCTACAGCGTGAGCGTCGGTGCGGCGCACTGGTTCCTGGGCGTGAACATCCTCGGCGGGGCCCTCGCGGCGATCGCGATGCGCCGGCTGGGTGCGCGCGCGGGCGGGCGCTCGAGCATCGCGATCGCGTGCCTCGTGAACGCCGCGATGCTCGCGGCGATGGCATTCCCGGTCGGATTCGGCCCGACGCTGCTGCTCCGCTTCTTCGAGGGCGGGGCGGACCTGTTCGTCTTCGCGGCGCTCTTCCATGTGGTCTCGCAAAGCGGGCCGGCGGATCGGCGGGGCCGGCGTCTCGGCTGCGCCGCGACCTGCATGATGCTGGGCATCGCGACGGGTGTGGGCGTCGGCGGCGGGGTGGGCGCCGTTGAGCCGACGCTGGCCCTGTGGGTCGGGGCAGGCGCATGCCTGGTCGGCGCGCTCGTGGCCCGGCTCTCGCTGCCCCAGCAGACCCTTCAGCCGCCGAGCCCTCGGGGCGATGCACCTGTGCCGCCTCGCGGGCCTCTGTGGCCCGCCATGGCGATGCACGCGGCCGACCGCGGGGTCGGCGGCCTGCTGGCCACCACGCTGCCCCTGGGCCTCGGTGTGAGCCTCGGATACGGACCGGCGGCCACAGGGCTGATCGTCGGTGTCGCCATGCTCGGGCTCGCCCTGGGCGTCTGGCCGGCAGGGCAGGTGGCTGACCGGCTCGGCTGGCGGCGCGTCCGCATCTGGAGCGCCGCTGCGCATCTGGCGGCGATGGCCCTGCTCGTCCCGGGAGCGTCCATCGGCCTTGCGCCGGCGACGGCGCTCGCCGGCTTGCTGGGCCTGGCGGGCGCCGGCCTCTTCGCGTCGAGCCTGACGCTGATCGGCCGGCACGGACCGGGCGCGATGGGCGCCTACCACGCGGCCGGGAGCGCGGGATTCCTGGCACTGCCGCTGGTCGCCGCGCTCGGGCTGACCTTGGCCGGCGGCGCCCTGCCAGGCGCCGGCGCGCTGGCGTGGGCGATCGGCGTCGCGGCCGCGATGCACGGACTGGTGAGCGTGGCGTCGCTCCTCGGCGCCCGCGATGCCGTCGTGCGCGCCCGCAGCGCACTTTCGCACGGCTAGATCAGCGATGCGTCGGTGAGGATCTCGACCGTGGCGGGCCCCGGGTACGCCAGCGCCCGCTCGATCGCATCGTCGATCGCGCCGGCGCCTTCGACGCGCAGCCCAAGGCCGCCGCATGAACTCACATACGCCGCGATATCCGGATTGGTCAGCCCGGTCTGCCAGACCGGAAGCTCGACAGCGCGCTGCTCCTTGGAGATCTTCGCGAGTTCGTTGTTGTTGAGCAGGATGTGCGTGATGTTCATGCCGTAGCGGACAGCGGTGTTGACCTCCCAGGCGTACTGCCCGAAGCCGCCGTCGCCGGACACGCAGACGACGGGGCGATCCAGGAAGCGTCCCCCCCACCGGCCTCTGACCTGCGTCGCGCACCACGCGCCGATGGCGGCGGGATAGCCGAAGCCGATGGAGCCGAGATAGCCGCTCATGAGCACGGCCTGACTTCCTGACGCCTCGAAGTACCGCCCGAAGGAGTAGGTGTTGTTGCCGACATCGACGGCGAGGATGGCGTCATCGGGGATGACGCGATTCATCGCGTCGAAGACGGCGATGGATGAGACGCCGGCGCCCCGGTCGTCGGCGAGTCGGCTGGCCTTCTCGAGACGCCAGATGGCCCAGCGCTCGGCGACCTCGGCCGATTGATCGGTTGCGCTGTGGCCGCCGCGGAGCGCTTCGAGAAGGAACGAGGCGGTGACGCCGATGTCGCCCCAGACTGGGACCTCCACGGCGTGGAACTTCCCGAGGTGCATGCGGTCGAAGTCGACCTGCACGATGGGTTTCTTGGGCGTGATGCCGGTGTGGTTGCTGAACGAAGCGCCGAAGACGAGCATCGCGTCGCACTCGTTCATAAACCACGACGCGATCGGCGTGCCGCTGCGCCCCAGCACCCCCGCGCCGAGCGGGTGGCGCGGATGGTCGGCGACGAGCCCCTTGGCCTTGAAGGTGGTGAGGACGGGCGCGCCGAGCTCCTCCGCGAGCGCGAGGACCGGCGCCATGTCGAATCGCGCGCCGTGGCCGACGACGATGACCGGTCGCTTCGCGCCGCGCAGCAGCGTGGTCGCGCCGTCGAGCGCATCGGCCGGCGGCGTGATGCGGTGGTCAGCGAAGCGCCCGTCCGGCGCACCGGCCGCGGCGCCCTCTTCCGCTGGCATCTCCTGCACATCGTCGGGGAAGATGATGTGCGCGACCTCGCGCTCGACCTTGGCCGTCTTGCACGCGAGCGACATGAGCTCCGCGTGATTCGAACCCGGCAGACAAAGATGGCTGAAGCGCGCGACCGCGCTGAATGCTTCTTTCAGCGGCAGCTCCTGGAACGCGCCGGGGCCGAAGACCTGCTGGTTCACCTGCCCCGTGAGGGCGAGCACCGGTGCACGATCGACCTTTGCGTCCCAGAGCCCGGTAAGGAGATTCGTCGCCCCGGGGCCGGCGATGGTGAGGCACGCCGCGGGATCGCCGGTGAGCTTGCCAAAGGCGCTCGCTGCGAATGCGGCCGCGCCCTCGTGGCGGATGCCGATGTAGGTGAGTTCCCCGGCGTCGCAGCGCCGCCGGATGGCGTCGGCGAGCCCGAGGTTGGAGTGGCCGACCATGCCGAAGACATGCGTCACGCCCCAGGCGACCATCGTCTCGGCCATGACATCGGTGACGGTGCGCACATGCGCCGGCTCGGCCTCGATACCGATGTAGACGCCGTCCGCGCGTTCCTCAACGGGGTAGGTCTCGACGCCGTCGTCGTAGCCGCCGGGCGGCTTGCCGGTGAGCGGATCGAAGTCCCACCCGTGCCACGGACAGCGGAGGCAACCGTTCTCGATGGAGCCCTCGCCGAGTGGCCCGCCCTGGTGCGGACAGGCGTTGTCGAGGGCGCCGTACGTCCCGTTCACGCGCGTGAGGCATACCTGCTTGGCGCCGGCGACCACGGTCTGCACGCGACCTTCGGGCAGCGCGTCGCGCTCGGCGACTTTGTGCCAGCTGAGGGTGACCGGCCGTGGCTGTGGTTCGTTCATCGCGTTGGCTCCGCTCCGGAGGCGATGCCGACGCCCGCGTAGCGCACGCCCGCAAGGTCAGCGACCTCACGCTTCCACGAGGTCAGACTCGTCGCGTCAAACCCATGCACGTGATCATGCCCGCACGCGCGAGCCATGACCTGCATGAGTTCGACCGAGGCCTCAAAGAAGCGCGCAAGGCGCTTCGCCGACTCGTCGATGATCAGGCGGGCGCGCAGGTGGTCTTTCTGCGTGGCGATGCCCACCGGGCAGTTGTTGCTGTCGCAGGCGCGCATGCCGAGGCAGCCGATCGCCTGGATTGCGCTGTTGGCCAGCGCGACCGCGTCGGCGCCGAGCATCATGGCCTTCACGAAGTCCGCCGGCGTGCGCAGGCCTCCGGTGATGATGAGCGTCACCGGCGCGTCCGAGCGGCGCCCGCGCCCGAGCGCTTCGAGATGGCGCCGGGCGCGCGCAAGCGCGGGGATCGTCGGCACGCTGATGTGATCGCGGAAGAGCAGCGGCGCCGAGCCGGTGCCGCCGCCCCGGCCGTCGAGAATGATGTAGTCGGCGCTCGCGGCGAGGGCGAAGTCGATGTCGTCCTCGATGTGCTGCGCGCTGATCTTGAACCCGACCGGAATGCCGCCGGTCGCCTCCCGAACCGCATCGGCGACCGCCTTGAAGTCGGGCGGCGTCTTCAGATCCGGGAAGGTCGCCGGGCTCACCGCCGTCGCGCCGACCGGAACGCCGCGGACGGTGGCGATCGCCTCGGTGACCTTCGATCCGGGCAGGTGCCCGCCGGTGCCGGTCTTCGCCGCCTGGCCGCCCTTGAAGTGGAACGCCTGACACTTCGCCACCTTGTCCATCGAGAATCCGAAGCGGGCGCTGGCGAGCTCGTAGAAGTACCGGCTGTTGGCCGCGCGCTCGTCCTCGAGCATGCCGCCCTCGCCGGAGCAGATGCCGGTCCCGGCGCGCTCGGCGCCGGTCGCAAGGGCGATCTTCGCCTCGGCGCTCAGTGCGCCGAACGACATGTCGCTGACGAAAAGCGGGATCTCGAGGCGGAGCGGCTTCGCGGCGGCGGGGCCGATGACGACCTCCGTTCCCACCGACTCATCGTCGAGCAGCGGGCGCGTTGCGAGCTGCGCGGTGAGGATCTGCAGATCGTCCCATGTCGGCAGTTGATCGCGTGGCACGCCCATCGCCCCGGACGGGCCGTGGTGCCCGACCTTCTCGAGGCCGTCGCGCGCCAGCGACTGGATCAGCCCGTTGTGCGGCTCGGCGTCATCGCCGTGGTGATCCTGGTACGGCCCCAGATACTGGTCGCGGTCGTAGGGCTGGGGATGCCTTGCCTCCCATGCCGCGACTTCGTCGGCGTCCACGAAGACGGCGCCATCTTCGATCCAGCAGGCGAACTTCTCGAGCCGCTCCTCGTTGTTGTACGCGCTTACGCCGGTGTCGTAGCGGTAGTCCCGCCCGTGCAACCCGCAGATGAGGTTGTCGCCGTCGATGTGCCCGTCGCTCAGCAGGGCGCCGCGATGCAGGCATCGCCCGTAGAGCGCGGAAACCTGTGTCGCCCCGGCGCGCTCGAAGCGGATGAGCACCAGATCCACTCCGCCGACGAGCGCGTGCACCGGTTCGAGCGTCTTGAGATCTGAGAGCGTCGCGACTCGGGTTGCCTGCATGCTGTGCTCCGATCGAACCGGCGCCATCGCCGCGTACCGCGATCACGCTACCATCCCCTCGCGGTCACATGGCCCTGCGATTCCGCATGTCGGGGAATACTTCACCGACGGCGACCGATTCGCCGGTTGACGAGGGAGGGGATCCCGATGCTTGTTGCAACGATCGCGTTGCTCGTACTCGCTGGGTACGTCGCCATCGGCGTCGTCTTCGGTGTGGCCTTTTCTGCTCGGGTCGTCGATCGGCTCGATTCCGCGGCGGAGGGCGCCGGCCTGGGATTCCACCTGATCATCATCCCCGGCGCCGCCGCGCTCTGGCCGCTTCTGCTCCGACGATCACTCGGTGCGCACCGGGCAGGAGACGGCGCGTGACCCGCGGCCAGCGACGGGCGCACCTTCGAATCTGGCTCGTCCTCGGGCCGCTCCTCCTCGGTGCGATAGTCGTGTTGAGCGCGCTCAGGCCGGAGCGACTGGTGTCGGCGGCCCACAGCATCGAGGCTGCGCCGTGACGCACCAATACCGCATGGTGCAATGGAATCGGCACAAGCGCATCTACGACGCGCTGGCGCTCGTGTGCATCGTGCTCTTCATCGGGGCGTTCATCATTGGCGGCAAGCTTGCCTACTCCGGCGCCAGTGCCCTCTCCGATGAGGTGTTGCTGCTCCGCGCTCTTGGCGTATGCGCGTTCCTGATGCTGCACATCGTGCTTTGCATCGGACCGCTTGCGCGGTTCAGTGACCGATTTGCGCCGCTGTTGTACAACCGCCGACACCTTGGCGTGCTGACGTTCGTCGTCGGTCTGGGACACGCGGCGCTGACCGTGCTCTACTACGGCGGCTTCGGCGACAAGAACCCCGTCGCGGCGCTGCTTGCCCACGAGGGCGCAACCGCGACAATCTCCGGTTTCCCGTTCGAGTGGCTCGGGTTCGCTGCACTGCTCATTCTCTTCGTCATGGCGGCGACCAGCCACGACTTCTGGCTGGCGAGCCTGTCGCCGCGCGTGTGGAAGCGCCTGCACATGCTGGTGTACGGCGCATACGCGTCTTTGGTGCTGCATGTGCTGCTCGGGGTTCTGCAGAGTGAGCCGAGCCCGGTGTACCCGGCGTTGCTTGCATCCGGGGTCGCGACGGTCGCAGGGCTGCATATCGCAGCCGGCCTCAAGGAGGCTCGGCGCAATCGCGCCGCGCCGTCCGGCGCGGATGGATGGATCGACGCCGGCCTGGCAGCGGACCTGCCGGAGAAACGAGGGCGCATCATTTGTCTCTCGGGGGGCGAGCGTGTGGCGCTCTTCAGGCATGACGGCAAGATCTCGGCGACCAGCAACGTGTGCGCGCACCAGGGCGGCCCTCTAGGCGAGGGGGAGATCATCGATGGCTGCCTGACCTGCCCGTGGCACGGTTACCAGTACCTGCCGGAGTCTGGAACGAGCCCGCCGCCGTACTCCGAGAAGATTGCGACCTACGAAGTGCGCATCGAGGGCGGACGCGTGCTGATCAACCCGGCCGCGTGTGCGCCTGGCGCCCCGGTCGAGCCGACCCGCTTCGAAGGAGCGCCGACTGATGAGTGAGCGCAGCGACGAACCGATCTACGTCGGCTACCTGCCGGCGCCGGCGCGCCACGGCCGCCTAGTGCGGATTGCGGTTCCGGCGATCGCGCTGCTCGCGCTGGCGGTTGGGGTCGGCGCGGCGCTCTCGCAGCGCGATCCCGGCCCGGGCGTGTGGAGCGACGGCAGCGCGGAGTCGTTCCGCGGCGTGCTCGTCGAGCGGCCGTACCCGATGCTCGTGCCGGCCGATGGGCCTCCGCTGCTGCTTGTCGAGATGAGCAAGCGCGGCGCGCAAGGGCGCGTCGCCGGGCTGGACGGGCAAAGCGTCGAGGCGACCGGCTGGCCACTCACCCGCGAGGGGCGCAGGATGCTCGAACTCTCCCCGGAACCGGATGCGCTGCGCGAGCTCGAGACCCCGGTCCGCGCTGCAGTCGTCGAGATGCTGTCGCAGGGATCGGCGACGCTCGTTGGCGAGATCGTCGACTCGAAGTGCTACCTCGGCGCGATGAAGCCGGGTGACGGCAAGGGTCACAAAGCGTGCGCGACACTATGCGTCACCGGAGGCATTCCGCCTGTCCTCGTCACGTTCGATAAGGACGGCGCGGCCGTTGGCTTCTACCTCATCGCCGATGAGGCCGGCGACGGCGCGAACGCGATCGCGGCGCCCTTCCTCGGCGAGCCGGTCGAGGTGTCGGGGACGCTCGCGTCGTATGCGGGGATGCAGGTCCTCCGCGTGCGCGCCGACGGGATCAGCGTCCGCTCCAGCGCAAAAAGAGAGCCGGCGGCGCCAGGAACGGTCGCCGCCGACTCCCCACGAAGGGTGAACCAGGGTGTGCGCTGACGCGCAGCGCCCGATTTCGGTCAGTTGGAGGGCGGGAGGATGACGGTGTCGATCACGTGGATGACGCCGTTGGCCGCCTCGATGTCGGTGGCGGTGACGGTCGCATCGTTGACCGTCACGCCGCCCTGACCGGCGTTGATCTTGACCTTGGCGCCGTTCAGCGTCTTCGCGCTGTTCAGCTTCACGACGTCGGTGGCGTAGACACGCCCGGGCACGACGTGGTAGGTGAGAATCGCCTTGAGCTGATCGATGTTCTCCGGCTTCAGCAGGCTCTCGACCGTGCCTGCGGGCAGCTTCGCGACCGCCTCATCGGTCGGCGCGAAGACGGTGAAGGGACCGTCGCCCTTGAGCGCGTCGATCAGACCGGCTGCGCTCAGTGCCGCCGCGAGCGTCTCGAACGAACCGGCGCTGACTGCAACATCAACGATGTCGCGCGTCTCCGGCATGATGACGCTGTCGATGACGTGGATCACGCCGTTCGACGCCATCACGTCGGTGGCGATCACGTTAGCGCCATCGATCGTGACCTTATCGCTCCACGCCTTGATGTCGATCAGCTGACCGTTCAGCGTCGCGGCGGTGTCGAGCTTCACGGCCTGCGCCGCCTTCACCTTGCCGGGAACGACGTGGTAGGTGAGGATCGAAACGAGCGTGTCCTTGTTCTCCGGCTTGAGAAGGTTCTCAACCGTGCCGGCCGGAAGCTTCGCGAACGCCGCGTCGGTCGGCGCGAAGACGGTGAAGGGGCCGTCGCCCTTGAGCGCGTCGACGAGACCCGCAGCCTTGAGCGCGGCGGCGAGCGTGTTGAACTGGCCCGCGGCGACCGCGGTGTCGACGATGTCAGCCTGGGCGCCGTAGCCCTTGGCATTCTCCTTGCCGCCGGCGTTGTGGTTGTGGGCGAAGGCGGCGGGGGCGGCGGCGAGGCTCGCGGCGGCGACGAAGGTCAGCATGGTGCGCATCGTGTGCTCCTCATGGCCCGCCGCAGCAGTGTGCCGGCGGGCGTGGGTGTTCGTGGTTGGTCGGAAGCCGCCCGGAAGGGCGACTTGGCCCCGTGCGCTTGTGGGGCGTGTGAACCGGTTCCTCGGAATCGCCAGCGGCTTTCGCGGCGCCGCCGCGGCCGGATTCAGCGAACTCGGCAGGTGACCCCGCGGGGCCGGGGTGCATCCGGGCACTCCTCGGTGTCGAACGAGGTCAGGAGCGATCTGCCAGCAGTCGATCGCCGCTGGTCGATTCGCCGTCCGCCGACATGTTCGCCGTCTGGACAAGGCGACTTGGGGTTGCCATGATCGATGTGTTGAACTATCGCCGAGGGGGTATGACGCCGAGCGGATCGGCGCACGCGACCCCCGGCGAGTCCCGGTGGGCGATAGCGCGAACCCGCGCCAGGCCCACGCATCCGCGAGGCCGCGTGAGCGACCCGAGGTACAGCACCGAGCCCCTCCTTCCCCGCGTTGCCGAAGGCGACGACGCGGCGGTCAAGGATGTCATTCGCGAATACGGCGGCCTCGTCTGGTCGCTCGCCCGCCGGCTCTGCGGCAACCAGTCGGAAGCCGAGGAAGCCGTCCAGGAGATCTTCATCGATCTCTGGAAGAGCGCGGCCCGATTCGACCCGAGCATCGCGGCGGAACGCACGTTCGTCGCCATGATCGCCCGGCGCCGGTTGATCGACCGCCGACGCAAGGCCGGGCGACGGCCGACCATGACCTCGCAGGTGGAGGTCGCCGCCGACGCGCCGGCCGCCGGCAGCGACATGGAGATCTCCGAGGAGGCGCGCCAGGCTGCAGAAGCGTTTGAGCAGCTTCGTCCCGAGCAGCGCGATGTGCTGCACATGGCCATCTGGCGAAACATGACCCACGAGCAGATCGCCTCCGCCACCGGCATGCCGCTGGGGACGGTGAAGACGCACGCGCGCCGGGGCATGATCCGGGTGCGCGAAATCCTTGCGAAAGCCAATGAAGCCGAGGCGGGCTCGCCGTCGAAGGGGGTGACGCGATGACCGCGATGCCCCACAACGAGCGGCTCTTTGACCTGCTTGCCGACCGCGCCCTCGACGGCCTCGACGCCGCCGAGGCGATGGAGCTGCAACGTCTGCTCGCCGAGTCCGGAGACGCCATCGCGGAGGACGAGCTCGATCTCGCCGCCGCCGCCCTGCACCTTGGATTCGGAGTCGAGCAGGAGGCGTTGCCGGAGGGCCTGCGCGATCGCATCGCGCTCGACGCCGATCGCTACGTGCGTCCGTCGTCGGCATCGAAAGCCGAAGTGCATCATGAGATTGTTCGACGACCCGACGTTGTCGCTCGCATCGGCTGGATGCCGTGGCTGGTCGCCGCGGCGGCCATCGTGATCGGCGCCGTCGGGTGGATGCGCACGTCCCCCACCGCGACACCTGAGACCCCGAATGCTGCCCCGATCACCGCGCAGTTCGCGTCGCTGCGCGACGCCCCCGGGACGGAGGCGATCGCCTGGGCGGCCCTTGAAGACCCGACCGCGCAGGGCGCCGCGGGCGAGGTGATCTGGAACGCGGCTGAGCAGCGTGGATTCATGCGCTTCGAGGGGCTTGCAGCAAACGATCCCTCGATCGAGCAGTACCAGCTCTGGATCTTCGATTCGACCCGTCCGGAGGCGACGCCTGTGGACGGCGGCGTGTTCGATATCTCCGCACAGGGCGAAGTGATCGTGCCGATCCGCGCGAAGCTGCCGGTGCGTGACGCCGCGGCCTTCGCTGTGACTGTTGAGCAGCCCGGCGGCGTGGTCGTCAGCGATCGCTCCCGGCTCGCCATGCTCGCCGCGAGAGGTTGACCTTCATCGTCGAGTGAGGCGAAGGCGCACCGGCCCGCGGATCGTGCCCGGATCAAGCACCTCCCCCTTCCGCGTGACCTCGATCCGTCGCGCCCGCGCCAGCCGTCTTGCGGCACTGTGCACCTCGGGCATAAGCGCACGCCACCGGCCGGGATCCACACGGCGAGCCGCCTCCGACGGACAGATCGAGGCTTCGGGAGCCCGCTCGTTGAGCAGCGCCAAAATGGCGCTTTCGATGCGTCGACCGAACGTGCTGTTCTTCGTGCGGCGGCACGCATCGGAGCAATAGACGATCTGATTCCAGCAGTTCGCCCATTTGCGTCGCCAGGCAAATGGCCTGCCGCAGACCGGACAGATCTTCTCGGCGGCCCCGCTCATCACGCGTCGGTGCCCGGCGCGCAGTCGAAGAGCGTCGGGTCCGTTCGTCGCTCGACCACAACACCTGCAATCCGGCCGGCAAGTGCGCAGCCGCTGAGGAAGGCGCCTTCGATCCGAGGCTCGAGGCACCAGTCGCCGGCGAGACCGATCTGTAGTTCCGGGTCGTAGACGCACGCCTCGCCGACGGCTTGCTCG
This sequence comes from Phycisphaerales bacterium, assembly GCA_043101835.1. Taxonomy (GTDB): domain Bacteria; phylum Planctomycetota; class Phycisphaerae; order Phycisphaerales; family UBA1924; genus JBICHM01. The sequence continues at coordinate 18,818 of JBICHM010000198.1, forward strand.
ACCTGCGCATACCGCCACCGATGCGCTGTGGCGCGGAGAACTCTGCGCTCCTCGTTGGCCACGGCGCCGAACGCGTCGATCAGTGAACGAGCGACCGTCTCGTGATCGTCCTCGAGATGCTCGCGCGACCACGCCGGCGATGCGTGTAGCGTCCAGCGATTGCCCGGAGCGCGCCCCGGCTTCGACGCCTCCCGCGCCGCCCAGGCAAGCGGCCCCTGCTCGATGCGAAGCGCATCAAACTCGATGCTCGGGTTGGTCTCAAACTCCACCATGCAAACCCAGCACGGCGCCAGCGTGGGCGCGGCGACGGACCCGCGCAGCGACGGGACGTCGGCGACAAGCGACGCGGCCTGCACCGGCGGTATCGCGATCGCGAGCGCATCACACTCAAGCCGGTTCTCCCCCCCATCGTCGGTGCAGCGCCAAGCCCCCTCGACGCGTTCGACCGATGCAATCCGCACCCCGGAATGCACGGTCAGGTCGTTGGCGAGGTGCGTCGCGATCGACCGCATGGCGGGAGCGCCGACAAGCATCGGCGGCGCGTCGTCCGGCCGTGGGGCCGGATCGATTCGCCCCGCGCGCACGATGCCGACCCGTGGTCGCCAGCGCGCGACAACACCCTCCTCGACCCACGACCGGACACACCGGCCGAAACGAGGATCGCGGACGGTGAAGTACTGGGCGCCGTGGTCAAAGTGTGCGCCATCGTCACGACGCGTGCTGATCCGCCCGCCCGGCGCCCGGCCCTTGTCGAACACCACGACCTCGTGCCCCTGGTCGTGGAGCGCACGGGCGCAGCCGAGTCCGGCGATCCCCGCGCCGATCACGCCGACCCGCCGGGCTCCGCCCGATGGCGGCGTCGAGACGGCGTCGCCGTATCGCGCGAGGTCGAGCCGTTCCGCATGCGTCGCCGTGTCGCGCGATCGAACCACACCCAGCACCGGCTTCGCGGGCTCGAAGGGCCGATCGAACTGTCCGAGGCACCAGAGGATGCCGCCATATGAGTTGGGATCGCACCCGTCGAGCGCGAAACGGTGGTTGAGGTCTATCAGGGCCGCGAGCGCATCACGTGGCCCGGCCGTCCACATCGGTATGGCCTTGCCCCATGTCATCCGAAGGTTGTTGTGCAGCCACCCCCGGCGGATCAACGAACGCTGCGCCAGGTCCCACACCCTGTCGCCGGTGCGCCCGCGCGCAAGCGTCTCCCACGTGGCAAGCCCATCGCGCGGATCCTCGCCGCGCTCCTCCAGCGTGCGTCGCGCCCAGTCGGGCAGCGCATCGAGGCTGTGGAGCGTCCGTTCAGGCGTATGGAAGCAGAAATGGTGCGCGAGCTCGCGCCAGATGATGAGCTCGTCGAGGAACTTCTCCGGGCCGGGGCCGCCGACCGCAGCGCATTCCCGAGCCACCCGCATCGGCGAGACATGCCCGTGATGCAGATACGGCGAGAGCGCGCTGACGCCATCGTCCGCGGCGTCGTTGCGCCGCCGGTGATAGGCGCCGAGCCGATCGCGCCGGAACGCCTCCCACCGTGCATACCCCGCCTTGGCGCCGCCCGGCGCACTGCGCACCGGTGCGATCGTGTGATCGACCGCCCTGCTCGCGACTCGCGCCGCGATCTCCGTGTCGTCGAGCGCGGCGATGTCTGTCGCGACGAACCCGGGATCGAAGCCCTCGGGTACGCGATGCGCCGGTGACGGCGGGGCCGGCCAAGGTGCTCGCACCGCGCTGTCGAGCCGGTCCTTGATCGCGCTGCGAAAGCGGAACGCCCGGTTCGCTCGAGCGCCGACCGACTGCATCGGAATTACGCACGCGCAGTCGATCGCGATCGTGGGAACACCAGTCCGTCCGGCGACCGCCTCGGTCCAGCGCGGCATCGGCGGGGCCGGGAAATCCTCGGTGACGAGGATCGCGGCGCGTCGGGCGAGGTCATGGAGCGGCGATGCCGACGTCGGGTCGTCGGGAAGCCAGAAAAGCGTGCGCAGCCCACGCGCCGCGAGTCCGGCGTGGGCCTCCCGCGCCCCCTCGAGAATGAAGGTGTCGCTCCGATCACTGTTGTACCGATGGCGGCCACCGAGGCCCTGGTAGACCACCACCGGCAGGCCGAGGCGGTTCCCCAGCTCGATGGCGCCATCGACGGCCGGATTCTCGTGGTCGCGTACGGCGTGGTGCAGCCAACACAGCACGAACTCGCCGGACGGCGGGCGCACTCCCGCAGAGAGAAGCCGCGCCCGCTCGCGCACGGCGGCGGGAAGTTCGGCGAGCAGCTCAGACGTAGCGGGCGCGCGCGACATCGCAGCAGCAGGTTCGGCGCCGCCTGCCAGACGGATGCGGCGGATCAGAAGCGGGTGGTCGGCTTGCTCGCGGCTCGGGCGCGCCAGCGAGACTCGAGACCAGGGTCGAGGTCGTACGGCGTGTCAGAGTCAAGCGGCAGTTCCGCCGGCGTCGCGCGCAGGCAGTAGAACTCGTCGGCGCGCGGCGGCCCGGCGAGCAGGTCCAGCCACTGCCCCTCGTCCGGTCGCAACGCGATGACCGCGCTTGGCCCGCCAAGCGCCGCGTCGACGAGCAGTGCCCAGTCCACCAGTTCCTCGCTGTCATCACGGATCGAACGCGGCGCCCGGATCTGGAGCGACGATGCGGGCGCCCCCTTCGACGCGGGCGCCGCCTGCTCGACAACACGCAGGATCCGGAGCAACCCGACGGAACTGGGGCCGAAGGCGCCGCTGGTGAAGAATCGATCGAGGATCTGCGGCAGGTCGGGATCGTCCCGATCGGGGACGCCTCCCGGATCAGTGAACTCCGTGAGTCGTCGGCGCAAGTCCTGCTGCGCCGCCTGGTGTGCGGCCAGCACACCGGCCTCGTTGCGGCTCGCGCGAGCGTGCTCCTCGAAGGTGCGGACCGCGCCCATCGCCACATCCTGCAGCCAACGGATCGGGACACCCTCGGCCTGCACCAGCGCGACCATCGGGAACTCACCGCGTCCGCGCGCATCGCTCGACGCCCACATGCGCCCGACAAGCACGGAGCGCTCGCCGAGCGCAACGAACTCATGGCCGAACCGATCGACGAGTTCTCCGTCCGCCTTGCCGACCCACGCGCCCGTGTCGATGAGCTTCTTGATGCCGCCGTTGTAGAGGCGCTTCTTGAACGCGAGGATCGGGTCGGTCAGTTCGCCGATGCCCGGCTCGATGTGGTCGCTCCACGCGGGATGCTTGCCGAACGCGAAGAGCGAGAGCGTGGGCGCCTTTCCGCCAAGGATGCGCGACTTGAGGTTACGGATCAGTCCCACGCGGGCGCTCCGGTCGGGTTTCAGAATCGGGGCCACTCGTCGAGCGGCGGCAACGGACGATTGAACACAAGCCGGAGCCACACCTCACCGGACGCGACCGGGATGCGAACGTCCCACATGTCGGAGGGCGCTCCCGCCGGCGCCTGCGCCGGACGCGCGTCGAAGGCGTAGAGCATCTTCAACGCGGACCACCCGCCGAGTTCGAACCGGCCGACTGGCGCAGCGTCATTCTCGGTGTTGAGCAGTTCGAGCGTAAGCGAGCGCGACGCGTTGAAGCGGTACGGGGCGTTGATGCGCACGTCGGTGTACGAGGCGTCCTCGACGCCCGTGAATGCCTGCGGGCGATTACGCTGCCCGCCCTCGCTCACGCGCAGGTAGTTGACATTCGTCGGCCGGTCGAGGTTCCGCTCTCCGAGCAGCACCACCGAGCAGGCGAGGTCAACAGCGGCGCCCTGCGGGCCGGTGAGCGCCTGCTTGAGCGCAAAGAGGCGCTCAGCACGCTGTCGCTCCTGCGGGCCGAGCAGATCGGCCAGCGACGTTGCTGCGTCGCGGAGCGATGCTGGATACCCGGCGAATGCCTGCGCATCCTCCGCAGGATCACCGCCGCCGACCAGCGACTCCACGCCGCCGAAGGCGCCGAGGGCGCCCGGCTCCACCGCCGGCACGCCCGTGTACTGCGCGAGCGGCAGCCCGTTCGAGGGCGGCGCAAAGGGGAAGCGTCCCTGGTTGTTCTGCACGAACTGGTTGTACTGCCCGACCAGCCCGCCGAACGTGTCGGCGCGGATGGCCTCGATCGCCGCGACGAGCACCTGGATCGAGTAGCGCGTCTCGAAGATGAACTCGCGTCCGCCGAGGTTCTGGCGCGCCTTCTTCAGGAAGTCGAAGGGCTCGACGACCCCCGCGCGCATCTCGGCGAGGATCCGGTCACGCGCCGCGTCCGGAGCCGCGGGGAGGCTTCGCAGGTAGTTGGTGACGAGGTTGAGCTGGCTGTCGAGTGGGTAGACGGCGAGCACGGAGCTCTCGGCCTGGCGCCCGGAGTCGATCCGGGAGAGCAAGCGGGAGACCGCGGCGCCGCGCTCGTTCTCCGGGATGACGCTCAGCGGCGTCACAGCGGTCTGGATGGCGGCGCGCACCTGCTCGAGTTGCTGCTTGGCGTCGAAGGGACGGATGTCCGGGAGCGCCTGCTCGCGGAACCCGGCCCAGGTGTCGAAGTCGCGGATGTCCGTCGCATCGGCGAGCACCGTGTCCCAGTACGCGGCGTATTCCCCGAGCCAGCCCTGCATCTGGGGCTTGATCGCGGCGAGCGCGCGTCGCGCTTCGTCGGGATTCAGCAGCGAGCTTCCCTCGCCCGTCGGCGCCACGCCGGACTGCACCATCGCGTACGCCCCCGCGATCGCCTGGCCGGCGCCGACCGAGTAGTCGGCCCGGATCAGCTCGCCGTCGGAGCGCGGCTGCAGACGCGAGAGCGTCGGCGTCGGGAACGAGCGGTCGGAGTCGGCAAAGGACGACGCGATGCCCTCGGGCGACGGCCAGCCCGCATCGAGGGCCTGCACCACGGCCTCCTGGCGCCGGAGCGCCGCGGCGAGGTCGAGCGCGAACTGGAGCGACTCCTGCGCCGACGCCGCGCTTGCGCGAAGCTCCGGTCGATCGGACGAAAGGACGGGGTTGAGCGCCTCGTCGGCGCGGCGCAGGCGATCCTGCGCATCACCGGTGTCGGCGTCCAGTGTCGTCGCAAGGCTGGTCAGATAGATCGGCCCGTCGAGCGATGCGCCCGCGGCGAGTCGGTCCTGCGCGAGGGCGTACGCATCGAGTCGCCGCCCGATCGCGTACGAGCCGTTCGCGTCGAGGCGCTGCACGTGGGCCGCCCAGTCCTGCGCCCCCGCGGCAAGCACCTGCGCCCGTGCGTCGAAAGTTTCGTTGAACTCCGCCTGCTGCAGCGCGATTCGCGTCCGGATCGCTTCGAGCCAGCCGGCGTCGGTCTGCGGGTCGGGCGGGGCGCCCTCCGCGCCGGGCGCCGGCGGGAGCGCGCCGAGCATGCGGTTGAATGCCGCGGCGGCGGTTTCGCGGCGCTGGTTGATGACGCCGCGGACGAATGTCGGCGTCACGCCCTGTCCCCCGCTGCGCTGCGCAGTCGGGGCAGCACCTCGTCGATCCTCGCGCGGTGACGCTGGAGGTCGGCGTACCTGCGGAGCCAGTCGCTCTGGAGGCGCGCCGCCTGCTCCTCGGTCATGGCGCCGCCCTGCTCCGCCGCCATCTGCCAGAGCGCCCGCTCGACATCGAGGAACTGGTTGACCGCATCCTCGAGTGTCACGAGCGAGCCGAACGCCGAGGTGTCGTTGTCCGGAGACTGGTAGCGGCCCACGACGCGCTCGACGGATCGCACAAGCCACTCGCGCCGCTGCGCAGCGCCGGCGCCTTCCGCCTCGCTGCCAAGGCCGATCGCGAACGCAAGCCACTCGCGATACTTCGCTTCATCCTCTGCGCGAAGGCGTGACGCGGTCTGCTTGAAAACCTCGGCGAACCCTGCGCCGTCCTCACTCCACGAGACGAGGTCCGCCTCGCCGGTCTGGACACGCACCACCTCCGCGACACGACCGAAGTCGATGAGCGCCGGGTCGGCGCCCAGCGCGGCGACCGCGCCGGTTGCCTCTGCGTCGATCGCGGCCTTGGGGCGCTCGCCCAGCGCGAGCGTCGACCACCGGAGCAATTCCGCAAGCGCGCGGGCGTCGGCGTCGAGGTCGGTCGCCTCCTGCGTGGCGAGGGCGCCATCGGTCCCGGGCGCGCCCGAGAGTTGCTGCAGCGCGAAAGTCGCCGCCGGTCGGGCGGTGACGCGCGCAAGCAGCATCGCCTGCGCCTGACTCGTGTCGGCGCCGAAGGACGACCCGAAGAGGCGGCACATGAACCCGCCCTCGGCCGTCTCGAGGCGCGTCAGGAGGCGACGCTGAATGTCGAGGCTCGTGCCGCCGAACGCGTCGTCCCCGCCCGGCGTCGCGTTGTACACCGGCACCGAGTCGCCGATCGGCAGGATGAGCGCCGCCCGTTCGGGGATGAACTGCCCGCCCTGATCCTCGTTGTAGAAATACGCGTCGCGCGCATTCCGCCACGGGTCGAGGTTCGCCTTCTGCCAGTTCCAGGAGCAGATGACGCCCCAGATCATGGAGGTCAGCAGCAGCGCCGCCGCGGCCCCGCCGGCGACCCACATGATCATGCGCGCCTTGCGGCGCGTGCCCTCGGCGTCGGCGGCGTCGGTGACGAGCCCCTTCTCCTGGAAGACCTTCTTCTCGATGACGTCCTTGAGGAAGTAGGCGCGATCGGCGCGGAAGATCCCGCCGCCCGAGACCGCGTCGGCGTCCTCGGCGCCGACCAGATCAGCCAGCGCATTGTCGATCGCTGCGCCCTTCTGCATCGACGAGGTGAAGAAGACGCCGCGGAAGAACGGCGGCTGATACCACGCCGTCTTCGTGAACAGGCGGTCGAGGTAGGCGCGGAGATTCGGCGCGAGCGAATCGAACGCTTCGGGGAACGCGTAGAGCTTCTCGACCTGCTCGGCGCGACGCTTGTTGGCGTCCTCGGTGTGCACGGGGTCGCGCAGCAGTTCGAGGCGGCGCTTGCGGAGTCGATCGCTGATCTCCGAGAGCGCGCCGACGACCATGTCCGGCTTGTACGGCTCATCGAGCGAAGCCGGGTTCGACCAGCCCAGCATCTGGTGCTGCTGCTCGACATCAGTGAGGTCGTCGAAGAACTCGCGGAAGCCGAGCACGCGGTCACACATGGTGACAACGATGAAGACCGGAAAGCGCACGCCGAGTCGCTGCTGCAGGCGGCTGAGACGATCGACGAAGCGCGTGGCGCGCTGCTCGATCTGTTCCGTCGTGTCGTCGAGCAGGCCTCCGGTCGCCGGCTGCTGGCCGGGCTCCACGGGCGGCGCTGCGGCGGGGAGCATGAGCACGACGCCGTTGATCGGGCACTTCTTCCGCTGCCCCTTGAGCATCGTGAGCAGTTGATCCCACTCGGCGACTTCGCCCGCTGCAACCTCCTCCACGATGATGCGGCCTGCCGTGTCGATGATCACCGCGTCGTTGGTGAACCACCAGTCCATGTTCACTGTGCCGCCGGCGCCCTGGAAGCGATCCTGCAGTCCGGGCGGGAAGGCGATATTGCTGCGCCGGATGGCCTCGGTCTTGCCCGACCCTGGCTCACCGATCAGGATGAACCACGGCACGTCATAGACGGAGCGCCCCGCGGAGCGGAACTTCTCGATGCCTTCCTCGAACTTCTCACGCATATGCTCGAGGCGACTGCGCTCCTCGGCGCTGGCGGTGCGCGGTTGGAGCTTGAGCATTGCCTTCAGTGATTCACTGAAGGTCTTGCCCTCCTTCTTGGCCTTGTAGCGTCGGAAGATCTCGAACGCGATGACGAGCAGCAGCACGACGACAATGCCGCCGATGAGCCAGCCCGCGGCCGCGCGCAGGAAGTAGATCGCGCCAACGCCGATAGCGCCGACGCCGACGAACGCCCCGATGCGCGCGGGCTTCGGGAGTCTGTTGAACCCGACGAGGTCGAGAACATCGCTCAGCATCAGCGGGCCTCCCCTTCCGGAGCGGGCGTCTCGCTCATGGTCTCGGTGATAGTGCGCACCTCGGCGCGGGAGCCGTTCACGACCGCTCGGGTCGCCCCGAGCAGCGTCACGATGCCGACGAGCACGATGATGGCCGTCTTCAGGAGCGAGCCGGCCGGGTTCAGGCTGAGCGTCTCGGTGCGGACATGCCGGTAGGCGTCGGGACAGAGCTTCCGCTCACCGCCGACCCCGCGCGTCTTCTGCACGCGCATCCACGCCTGGTTCATCTTCTGGCGGAGCATGTCGTGCATGCCCTCGTAGGAACCGGTGAAGCCGAGGCCGACCATGATGTAGTACGCCTCGACGCACTGGTCGGCGGCTTCATCGCTCCGGGCCATCGCGTCGTCGAAGAGCTCCCAGAACTTGTCGTCGCCGCCGTGCTCATTGTGGTCGTACTGAATCGGCTTCCACTGCGGCACGCCGGCCCACTCGCTCGTCAGCAGCATGCTGTCGGCGAAGAAGACAAGCGACAGGAACGCCTGCTCGTAGGCGCGCCCCGCGACAGGGTCGCCCGAGCAGCACCGCTGCACGCGGTCGAGGATCGCCACGACCTCGGCGCGGACCTGGTCCGCGGCGGGCTGCGCCTCTGCCTCGAGCTTCGCCGAGCGGTTGACGCGCATGACGTACTGGAACAACTCGTCCGCGCAGCGGGCGAGCGTCGGACGCGCGGTGTCGGTCTGTTCAGGGGACTGTTGCATAGATCGCTAGCCGCCAGTCGGAGTCACCGGCCTCGGCGAAGTTCGCAACCGCCGCCGAGGCGCTCTTGATCGCTTCCCATTTCCGATCGGTCACATCAAGCTTGTAGAAATGCAGGCCGGCGCGCCCGGGAAGATGGGGCGAACCGACGCGGTCGTACTCGAGCGGAACGCCCCAGATGAGGCGACGCGCGAGCGACGGGGGAAGGAGCCGGAAGTTGTCCTTATTCTCGACGACCTCATTGACCTCGCGCGCATCCTGGTTGGTCTGCACACCGAGGTACCAGACGACGCCGCGCGCGAACGCTTCCGCCGGCAGATCGACCTGGTACTGGTCCTGTTCCTTCTTGAAGTCGTACTTGATGAAGCGCTCCGCCACCTGCCCGGGGAGCAGGCCGCGGATGCGCTGGTCGAGGTCGAGGAAGAGCGCGCCGAGATTGTCGTGCTTGTACTCCGGCGGCGCCGCCTCGTCGCGTCCGGGCGACAACGCGCGCAGCTCCGCCAGGCACTCGATCATCTCGCTGTACGCCTCGAAGGGCGCGGCGGCTCTGGCGTATTGCGCCAGCGCGCTCAGCCGGACCGCGAATCGCGAAAGCGTGCGCAGCCGGAAGAACTGCTCGATCTGCCGGCCCTGGAGGTTGTCGATCTCCATGCCCGCCGCGGCCATCTGGGCGGCGAGATCGGCGCGGCTCGCCTCGATCTGCTGCGCAAGGTCGCGCACAAGGCGGGTCAGACGACCGGCGCCCGCGAGCACGAGGCTGGGCGGGATGAACCGTGGGTCCTGCTTCGGAAGCCCGCCGCCCTCGCCCACGCCAAGCACAAGGCGCGCCAGCGGGATCGTCTCCATGTCCTCGGTCGGTTCGCCCTCAATGACGAGGCGGGCGTTGACCCGACGGACGACTTCCTTGCTGGCGCCCTCGCCAGTGTTCTCATCGACCAGGTCGCGCAGCGCGACGCGGTGGCGGCGCATGTGCCGGTGCGGCGCCGTCTCGTTCAGATCATCGACGACGTTGGCGCCGTGCGGACGTGACACGGGCACGCCGAGGCGGATCTCCAGCTTGCCGCCCGACTCCTCGAACGCCTTCTTGAAGTCGAGCACCGGGATCTCGGCGTCGTCAGGATGGCGAACGACGAGCCCGCTGGGCATCACGGCGACGAGTTTGTCGACCCGCACCTGAAAGTTGTCGAGCGCATCGTCGCTGATGACCGTCTCGACCACGCCGTACGGATGCGCGAAGCGCATCGCACGCTCGCCATCGAGGCGCGCGAGGAGTCCGCGCTGCAGGTGCTGGAGGTGATGGGGCTTGAGGAACAGCCCCTCGTGCCAGTGGACCAGAGTGATGTCATCCACGCGCCGTGCTCCCTGCAGACGCGTTGAGCGTCTCGATCACGTACTCGGCGAGGCGACGCTGGATCTCGCCAAAGACCGCCTGCACATCGGCGGCGTGGTGCGATTCGACCAGCGTCTCGTACTGATTCCAATAGGCCGCTTCTCGCGTCGCGTTGCGCTTCCCCGGCAGGCTCGACCGGATCGCGTCCGGCGAGAAGATGCGGACGTGCCCCTGGGCGTGCTGCTTCGCGGCGTCGGCCAGGCCCATCAGCATGCCGGAGATGAGCCGGCGCAGCAGATCGAGCTGGCGACGCACCTCATCGGGCCCCGTATCGCCCTGCCCGGAGAGAAACGCCGCCGACACCGTCCGGATGGCCACCGGCGCCGGCGCCTTCGCTCCGTCATGGCTCTGCGCGTGCTTGGCCAGCTCGCGCCAGATCGTGCGCACCGCGGCGTCGACCGCGAGGGTGAACTGCATCCACGTCGCGGCGAGTTGGATCAGCCGGTGCTCGTCGATGGCCTCGACCGGTACGCCGAGCGCATCGGTGAACTCCTTGAGGTCCACCCCGCTCGGTGCGCGTGGGGCCGGCGCCGCCGGGCGCGGCGCACCCCCGGCTGGGCCGAGCTCGCCCTCGTCGATGTACTCGCGGATGGGGAAGCGCTCGGCGAGGTCGCGGTAGAACGCGCGCGGGTCGGCGGCGGCGTCGATCACGCACGCAGCGAGCTCGCGCACGCCCGCGGCGCGCTCCTGCTCCGAAGCGCTGCCGAGATCCGCCTCGAGCAGCCGCAGCGCTCTGGCCAGGCCGTCAACCGACACACGAGCCGTCATACGGCGCCCTTCCCCCCGACGCTTCGACCAGAGGAACGGGGAAAGTCGGCAGGCTCCTGCCCCCTCGGAGCGCCTCCTCCCCCACCGCGCTGCGCGGCGTCAGCTCGCGCACGGGAACGAATGCCAAACCTACCTGCCCCCCCCATTGGTGTCCACCCTTGAGCGCCCGAGAGCCGGACGCCGCCGACGCCCCTCCCGAACGACCGAGAACCATGCACAGGCGCGCCGGTCGCGGCGGAACGCGCGGCTGGGGGGATCGGGCAACCCCGCAACCGCGCCCCCCGACATCCGGCGGTCAAGCGCTCCGGCGCCGGGGCCGATCCAACTCCGAACGAACCGGAGGAGCCAGACATGCGCCACGCGCGAATCCTGAAGTCGCTGACCTGTCTCACGATCTGCGCCGGCGCCATCGGCTGCAGTTCCACCCCGGCCGCCCCGGCCCGCGCCCATGCCGAGTTGACGCGCGAAGCGCAGCTCATGCAGGACGAGGCCATCTTCGCTGTCGGCGACTCGCTCGGCGCCCGCCTCGTGCGGAGTCCCCAGCACGAGACGCTCGACTCTCCCGTCTTCGCAAGGCGCACGCCGATGGGCTTCCAGGCCGCCGATGCGCTGGGCGCCACCGCGCTCTCCAGCCGCCCGGCGCTCGCGGGCGTCGTCGACGACGAATAAGCGGAAGCGTTCGTCACGGCGTCGCCTCCCCGGCGCTGATGACGGCCGCGAGATCTTCCATTGTCTGCGCGTATCGCCCGGCGAGCGATCGCGGCGCTGCGTCACCGACGCCAAAGGCAAGGCGCACGCCGACATCGGGGAATCCGCTCCCTCCACCGCGCACCACATCAGCAAGCAGATTCGCGCGTCGATCACGCCGCGACCGGCTCAGCGTGACCACCTGGTCCGGCTCGCCCGCGCCGCTGAGCGCGGAGATGCCGACGATCCGTGCCGACGCCTCCAGATCCTCATCGGCGAGCGACGGCGCAGCGAACTCCGGCGGCCGCTCGTTGGCCAGCGCATCCGCCCACTCGGCGACGTTGCCCACCATGTCGCGCAGCGCTGGCGTGCCCGGCGCAAGGTCGATCGGGCGGAGCCACAGCCAGCCGTCATCTTCAGCGTCGTACGACGACGGCGTCTCGCGCGTGCCGTATCCAAAGAACGATCGGGCCTGCGGCGACGGGATGCCTCGCTGCTCGCGCTGCACCTGGCGGAGCCAGGCAGCGTCGCTGACGTTCGGCGCCGCGCCTTGGCGGAGGTCCTCTCTCCCATACGCCGCGAGCCATTCCTCGGGGCTCGGCAGGCGGCATCCGGCAGCGCTGGCCGTCGCCCATGCGCCCTGGAATCCAATCAGATGCAGCGGCGTTCGCTCGGTCGGTGACCATGCCTGCGAACGAGCCGCGTCCTGTTCACCGTAGATCAGTCGCCGGTGCGCCGGCCAATCCACGCCGCCCTCGCGCACCTGCGCGGGTGGGCTGATCCAGTCAACCTGCAACTCGACCTGCCGCTGGGCTGTGACCCAGTATCCACGGATTTCGTTGGGGATCGCGTCGTCATCCGGGGCGTTGCCCCAATCCTTGAGCAGCGCGTGCTGCGCGATCATGTCCCAGGACGGGCCGTCGGCGTCGCGGGCAATCTGCTGGAACGCCTCGAGCGACAGCTCATCCGACGCCATGTAGAAGGGCGGATCGAACTCCTCGATCAACGCGAATCCCATCGTGACGCCGTTGCGCTCGTAGACCGGCCGCTCGATCGTGGACTCGGGCCGCAGCGTCCACGCGGCGCCACCCGGCCCAATCGTTGCGAGCAGATCAAGATCGAGCCGCGGCCCGCCGCGCCCCGCTTCGAGATCGGCGAGACGCTGATCCGCGACGCCGAGCAGCGTGTACCAGTCGCCATCGCCCGGCACACCGGGGCGGATGTCCGCGATGCGCGCACGGAACGCGCCGAGCCGGGGGCGCACCTCTTCATCGGGCGCATCCTCGGCGGGCGCGTAGCCGACCACCTCGGCGAGGAGGCGCGCCGCTTCGATGTGCGGCTGCACGCCGCCGCCACCAACCTCCGGGAGAATCTGTTCGACGCCGGCCAGATCGGCGAGCGCATCGGCGTTGGTCGCCCAGGTCGCCGGGCGGCCCGCCAACCACGAATCGAGTCGCTGCGGCACGGTGGGAGCGCCAAGACGATCGGGGAGCACCTCGTAGGCCGCGACGAGACGATCGCGGATCACGCGCTCGAGTTCGATGTCGTCAATCGCCAGCGACGGGTCGACCTGGGCCTCCGCCTCGCGCAGGAACTCGTATGCGTTCCAGAGCACCTCGGTGCGGATGACGCCGGATCGCAGGTCGATCGCAAGACGATCACGCAGGAACTCCCACTGACCGCGCGTGTCGATGTACGCCTGCAACTGCACCAGCGCCTGGAAGAGACGCCCGTCGCCGGGGTGCGCAGCGGGATCGACGCCGACGCTGCGGAGCGACTCGGCGAGCGCGGTCACCGCGCCGGCGGCGTCCGGCGTCAGCGGCCCCTGCCGAGCATCGATGCTCGCAAGCACCGCTGCAGCGCCGTCGCGCAGTTCAACGATGCGCTCAATGGTCGCCCGGATCGGCGCCGCGTCATCCGGCGAGGCCACCGCTGTTGTCCGCCACTCCTCGAGCAGTGTCGCGGCCCGGCTGCGGAGCACATCGCCGAAGGTGCTGTTGTCGCCGCGGACCGACTCGACACTCGCGAGCAGAACGAGCGCATCCCGCGACACAGCGCGCAGGCGCTGCGTTTCGTTGGCCAGTTCGTCGAGAATCGGCTCGAGAACGTCGTCCTCCGCGCCGCGCGCCTGATCGACGATCGGCGTCAGATGCGCATCGAACCAGCCGGGGAACTCCTCGATGAGCGACTCAGCGCGCGAGATGGCGCCGCGCCGCCGAAGCTCGATGTTCGCCCGCTCCTCGAGGTACGACTCGGCGCCGGCCAGCCGGTCGAACGACTCGGCGAGGCGCGATCCGGCGACCGCGACGGCGTCGAGCACTGTCTGCTCGTTCTCGAGGCTCCACTCGCCGACACCGTCCAGCGGCTCCTCAACGGTCGCCAACTGTGCTTCGAGCGCATCGATCCGGTCCTGAATGATCGCCATCTCCTCGCCGGTGAGCCCGGTGACAAGATCTGTGATCTGCTGGCGAAGCTCGTCGCGCTTCGCAAAGAGCTGCAGCCTCGGATCGGTCCCGATGTTGACGAACTGCGAGTCGCGAACGGTCCGCTGCCACCGATCGAATGCGTCGCGCCCCGTCGCCGCGTCCGCGAAGGCCTGCCCGCCGACGCCCGCGCCCTCAGCAAGGAACCGCTCGCGGTCGAACCGGGCGTTGCCCGACCAGTACTCTGCGGTGTCGGCGACCTGTTCGAGCACGACCGCGCTCTGGCTCGAAAACCGCGCGATCGTCGCCTCCGGCGCCTCGCCGGGCTGCGCCTGCGCGAGCGAGTCGAGCCACTGCCGAGCAGCTTCGCCCGCCGGCCGGGGCTCGCCGGCGCCGTCGACCACGATCATCGCGCCGCTCGCGTCGATATCGATCAACGTGTTCTCGGTGCGGTCACGCGCATCCGCCAGCCGTGCGAACCATCCGCTGAGCTGCGTGTGCAGTCGCGCGGCGTCGTCGACGGTCTCGGCAAGCGCCCGCAGCTCCGCCCGCTCGATGAGACCAGCGCAGCGATCCGCCATCTGCTGCGCTTCGCGCGCGGGGCCCGACCACCCCTGCGCAGCCGCCTTCGCCGACGCCTCCCGCAGCGGCTCGATGAGCCTGGCGCCGACCTCCTCCATCGCCGCGTCGTACGCCGCCTCCCACGCCGCGACATTGGAGATCGTCCAGCGGATCATTCCGTGGTGATCGGCGCCGACGTTTTCGACGCGTCTGCGACCGCGCGTGAACCACTTGTTGAAATCGTCGGATCGCTTCAACGCCTCCACGCTCAGCAGACCGACGGCGTCCTGGAACTCCGGCGTCGCCAGACGTTCGCTGAGCGCCGGGTCGTCGGCACGACGCAGCGCGTTCTCCAGAAGCAGCGCGAAGGTCTTTGCCTCGTCGAACTGCCGCTTCGGCGGCGCGTCCCCAAGCGGCTCGCCTTCGGGTCGCGTCGCGACCCACGCCGCCGCGGCCCCGCCGACGATCACGAGCGCCAGCGCTGCGCCGCCGCCGATCCGAACCGCCTTGCGTGTGCCCGGGCTGGCCGGGCGGATGGATCGCAGCGCATCACGCGCCTCGATGACGCCGAAGTCGCTGCGCGATGGCGAGGCGGTGAGCAGGTCGGCGCACAGGCGGCGGTGCCGCACCCCGCCGCGACCGAAGCAGCGGAACGCGGACGCGTCGCCATCGTCGCTGAAGATCGTCGGATCCGGCTCGCGATGCGTCGCGATCAGGTGCATCAGGCGCCCGATCGCACGGAGATCGGCGGCAGGCCCGTCCGGCGGCGCCGCCGCGGCAGGCGCATCGCCGATGCGCACCGCCGTCGTCCATTCCACCACCGGCCCACTGAGGTAGATGCCCGCCGGCGTCAGCGCGCCATGACCGCGCCCGGTGCGCTCGTGCAGCACCGCGCAGGCGTCGAGCACCCGTTCGATGAGCCGATGCAGCGCCGACTGGTCCGGGCGCAGCCGGCGGTTGACCAGATCGTCCGCCGTCGCCGGCGGAAGGTCGACGACATCGAAGACGCCGCCGGAGCACCGACCGCTCTCGTGCACGGTCGCGAAGAGATCCGGCTCGGCGAGCGCGGCGTCTCGGAGCGCCGCCACGCTCGTGAGCCGGCCCTTGCAGAACCGATCGTACTCCTCGTCCGTCAGGACCCCGAGCGGGTTGCGCGTGGAGCGGAGCAGGAAGGACCCGGGGCCGCCCTCGCCGGCGCGCGATGCGCGCCACGCCACAACGAGCGCGCGCGTACGCCACTCCTCCTGCGGCTGGAACCCGCCGATGGCGTCGTGCATGCGCTGGCCGTCACTGCCCCGAGGGAACGCTCGGTGTCACGAGCACGCTCCCCCGCCTGATGGTCACCCGGATGTCCTGGTGCTCGACACCGGCCTCGTCCCACGCGCAGCCGCGGAGCGCCACGCTCTGTCGGCGCGGGTCGGCGGGGCCGCTGCGCC
>JBICHM010000199.1:0-5396 GCA_043101835.1 Phycisphaerales bacterium
CTTCGTCGCTCGACCCCTACCGATCCTCCACAATCACCACATCCCCCGGATCCACCACCAGCACCGCCTCGCCCTCGCGCGGCTTCAGGCCGGGGTTCAGTTCGCTGACCTTCAGCCGGATGTCGCCGGGCAGGTCCACCATGCTCTGGGCGGTGGCGCCGAGGAAGACGCTCTCGCTGATGCGTCCGAGCAGGGCCGCGCCGGCGCCGCCGTCGTCGGTCGCTCGGCGCCCGAAGCGCAGGCTCTCGGGGCGCACGGAGCAGAGCACGCGCGAGCCCTCCGCCGGCGCGGGGTCGGGGATGTTCGTCGTCTCGAGGGCGCCCGCCTTGGTTTCCAGCGTCAATGCGCCGTTGCGTCGCGCGCCGACCGTCGCCGGGAGGATGTTGGTCTCGCCGAGGAAGCCCGCGACGAAACGGCTGCCGGGGCGCTCGTACAGCGCGCGGGGCGGGCCGACCTGTTCGATCTTCCCGTCGCGCAGCACCGCCATCGAGTCGGCCATCGAGAGCGCCTCGGCCTGGTCGTGCGTCACATACACGGTGGTGATGCCCGTCTGCGTGCAGAGGCGCCGGATCTCGTGGCGCATTTCGAGGCGCAGGGCCGCGTCGAGATTGCTCAGGGGCTCGTCGAGCAGCAGCACCTCCGGCTCGATGACCAGCGCCCGGGCGAGTGCGACGCGCTGCTGCTGCCCGCCGGAGAGCTGCGCCGGTTTGCGCTCGGCGTACTGGCTCATCCTGACCGCGGCGAGGGCCTGGTCCACCTTCTCATCCCGCTGGTCGCGCGGGACCTTCCGCACCTTCAGGCCGAAGGCCACATTCTGGCGCACCGTCATGTGGGGCCAGAGGGCGTAGCTCTGGAAGACCATGCCCGCGTTGCGCTTGTTGGGGGCGACGCGCGTCACATCGCGATCCCCGAACCGAATGCGCCCACCGGAAGGCTCGGTCAGCCCGGCGATCATGCGCAGCAGCGTGGTCTTCCCGCAGCCCGAGGGGCCCAGCAGGAAGTACAGCTGCCCCGGGGCGATGGTCAGGTCGAGATGATCGACCGCGACCGTCGTGCCGAAGCGCTTGACGAGTCCCTCGATGGTGATGCCGACGCTCATGCGCGAGACAGGGTAGCGGGGCCGGCTGCCTCAGGGGGGAGGCGCCCCGCAAGGAGCACCGAGCGCGAGCTCGGGGACAGCCGTCCAAACTCACGGAGGTCGCCGGACAACCGATCCGAGACCGCTTCCTCGGGACCGGGAGCATGTGTTGCCGCTGCTCAGGTGACCCCGAGCTTGCGCTCGGGGCTCTTTGCGCCGGCTTAGCGCTCTGGCAGCGGGCTCCACGCCATGCCGTCGGGCTCCTGGCCGGCGACGAGGCGGGTCTCGATGGTCCAGCCGGCGAGGTCCAGCACCGTCACCACATCGGCGTTGGTGTTCGCGACAAAGGCGTAGCGCCCGTCGGGCCGGACGAGCACGCCCACCGGCACGGGGCTGTTGCCGAACTGGTCGCCGAAGAGGCGCCGATCGCGTTCCTGCTGCTCGACGGCGGTGGCCTGCATGCTGATGCGCGCGATCTCTTCGCGCGTTTCGGTGTCGATGACCGCGACATCGCCCGACTGTGCGCAGGAGACGAGCGCGTGTGCGCCATCGGGGGTGATGGCGACGCGGATCGGGAAGACGCCGCAGCCGATCTCGGCGATGATCTCGAGCGTGTCGCTGTCGATCACGCTGACGGTGTCGGCGGACCGGTTGGTCACCCAGATCTCGTTCTTCGTCGGGTGGGCGAAGACGCCCTCCGCGCCGGCGCCGGTCTCGAGGATCTTCAGGAGTTCGCCGGAGGCCATGTCGATGACGCTGACCGTGCCGGGTCCGATGTTGGGCACGAAGGCGCGGGTCCCGTCGCGCGACACCTCCACCATGTGGCTGGCGCCCTGCTCGGTGTCCATGGTGCGCTCGACGGCGCCGGCGCGGATGTTCACGACCGCGATCTTCCGCGCCACCTCGCTGGTCACGACAACACGATCGTCGTCGAGGAAGCGGATGCCGTGCGGGCGCCGGTTCTCGCCGAGGTCGATCGTGCGAAGGACTTCGCGCGTCGGCAGGTCGATGACGGTCAGCGTGTTGCCGGGCGTCTGCGTGCCGTAGTCGCAGACGACGACGGTCCGCCCGTCGGGGCTCGTCGCCGCCTCGTGGGGGCCGACGCCGACGGGCAGCGTGGCCTCGGCCTCGCCCGTGGCGGGGTTGAGCAGCGTGACGCTCGCCTCGGCCTTGTTGAGGACGACGAGGGTCTGGGCGCTCGCCGCGGATCCGGCGCAGAGCGCGATTGTCGCGGCCAGGGTGGTCAGGGTGCGCATCAGGAGGCTCCTCTCGGCTCGCCTGCGGGGGTATGCGTGCGGGAGGACTGTACCGCCCGGGCACACTACGGCTTCACAAGCTCGTCGAGGGTGATCTTCAGTTCGCCCATCGGCAGGCGGAGCGTGCTGGCCAGCACCACGCCGTCGCCGTCGACCAGGGTCATCACATGCATCTCGCCCATGCCCGGGATCGTGACGGTCTGCCGGTACGCGCTGACGCCGACGGTGCGCCCATCGGGAAGCGTCGCCTCGCCATTCTCGAGGCGGGTGATCGTGTTCGCGACCGTCGAGAGGCGCCAGTTGGGGTTGCCGAAGCTGATGTAGTGCGGCGTCACGCTCTCGCCGACCGCAAGGCTCAGCGATCCGAGCGCAGCGAAATCGGTGGCCGCCGACGAACCCGCGATGATCGCATCGAACGGCGCTTCGACGGTCTGGGATTCTTCGCCCATGATCGCGGTCACGACGGCGCCCTCCCGCGCATAGGTGACCGGCGGCGCATCACGACCGACGACGCGGTATGTGCCCGACACGAAGTGATGCTGCGCGTTGGCGTGGATGGTGGTGACGGAGGGCGGCTGCGGGCCGCCGGTGGACTCGGCGAAGGTCGCGATCGAATACCCGTCATCGGTGCGCGTGATGCGGAAGGTTTCGCGACCGGCGTCGAACTGACCGAACTTGTAGCTGTAGACGCCGCTGGCGATGAGCTCGCCGGGCAGGTCGAACTCCGGGATCGCCTCGGCGGCGAGCGCCGGCGCGGCCTCGGGTGCCGCGCTCGCGGCGGAGGCGGCCTGCTCAAGCAGCGCGTCCAGCGCGGCGCGGTCGTACACATCGCCTCGATGGACGACGGCCTCGATGTCGCGCGTGGCGTTTATGTCGTCGAGCGGGTTGGCGCCGAGGAGCAGAATGGTCGCGTCCATGCCGGGCGCGACGGCCCCGAGGTCGTCGAAGCCGAAGAACGCCGCCGGCACGGTGGTCGCGCCCCGGAGCGCGTCGACGGGGGTCAGCCCCGCCTCGACGAAGAGCTCGAGTTCGCGATGCAGCGACACGCCGGCGACGACGCCGGGGTTGGCCAGGTCCGTGCCTGCGATCAAGACGCCCCCGGCGTCGTGCAGCGCGCCCGTGGCCCGGAGGATCGTCGGCATCTGGCGGTCGATCGCCTTCCCCCAGTCGGCGTACCCGCCCGCCGACCAGAACGACTTCATCATCGTCGGGTGGTAGCGATCGTTCGGATCGTTCCCGGCGCCGAAGGTGCGCACGCCGTCGTACACCGCCAGCGTCGGACAGTGCGCAACAGTCGGAACCGCGAAGGGCGCAACGATTGCGTGGAGTTCGTCGTCGGTCATCGCCGCGGACTCCGTCCAGGCGCGTCCCGCGGTGATGAAGTCGGGCGTCTTCGAGCCGTCCGGGTGGTTGTGGCGATGCAGCGTCGCATCGACGCCGGTGAGGTGTTCGATGGTGCGCTGGCCATTCTCGAGCGCCTGCTCGACGGTGATCGAGGAGGGCACATGGCCGAAGGGCATCAGGCCCAGTCGCTGCGCCTCATCGCAGATGGCTTCGTGGACATCAGGCTTCAGCCCCTGGTAGACCTTGATGTAGTCGACGCCGGCTTCGTGCAGCCTGCGCACGGCGGCCCGGCCGGCCTCGGGGGTGTCTACGGCCTCGCTGAAGGGCCAGGTCGGCGGCACGCCATCGACGATGGCGCCGGTCACGCGCAGGCGCGGGCCCTTCACCGAGCCGGATTCGCGCTCGTCGCGCAGGGTGATGACGGTCTCGGTCTCGCCGCCCATCTCGCGCGCGAGCGCGACGCCGTGGGCGATCATGAGGGGGTCATACACGTCCGGCGCCGCGTAATGCACGTGGCTGTCGATGAGCCCGGGGAGCGCGAATCGCCCGGTCATGTCGATCGCATCGGCGCCCTCGGGCAGGGGGGCGCCTGCTTCGAACACGCCGACGATGCGGTCGCCTTCAATCAGCACCGTCCGGTTCTCGACGATGCGTCCGGCGTCGAGATCGACGATGTGCACGCCGACGAGCGCGGTGTGGTCGGCGCCGAGGGCGCTCCCGGCGATGGCGATGCAGGCGATGAGCGACAGCGGGCTGGCGATGCGCATGGATAGTCCTCCCGAGGTTTGCGGCGTCATCGTATGGGGATGGCGCGTCGCGCAGTTTCACACGGGGCGGTCCGGGCGCTCAGCGTGCTCGACGCGCCCGCGTCTCGGCGAGATCCAGCGTCCTGCGTGCCGCGACCCAGTCCTCCGGTCGCTCCGCGGGCAGCGCCGCCCGCTCGCCGCCGCGGAATGCGCCGCCGACGATGCGACCGATCGCGCGAACCAGGCCGGCCCCAGCCCGCCGGAGGCGGACGCGCCGGGACAGGTGCACGTCCGGCCCGTGGCGCAGCAGGCGGTAGCCGAGCAGGTGGAAGAACGCCCGCTTCCCGATCGCCGCGATTTCGGGGGCGACCAGCAACTCGCCGGCGCCCCCGGGCCTGGCGCGGACGCCCGGGCTGACGCGAGGCAGCAGCCAGTGCACCACACGCCGCCGGCGCAGGAACGCCGAGAGGATCAGCCAGAACCGCCCCACCGGCAGCACAATGAAGAACGCATCGTCGCCGATGCGCCGGTCGCGCTGGCGATTCGGCATGAAGAGCAGGCCACTGATCGGCGCGACGATCTCGCGTCCCGGCTGGCGCTCGACGATCGTCCGGCGTGCACGAACCGGGCTGAAGGCGCCGAGGCCCTCGTCCACCGCCATCGCGACATCGCGAAGTTCTTCGCGATGCCGGACGTCGTAGAAGCATCCGGCGCGCGGACCGGCGCTGGCGCGCAGGAGCGCGCGGGGGTCGGCATCGTGGGCGAGGGCGCGCATCGGCAGCGCGCCGAGCGCATCGAGCAGCGTCCAGAGCGCGGCTTCGTGCAAGTCGACTGACGCGGGGTCGTCATGGCGCCCTCCCTCGATGACCATCGCCGGCATCGCGAGCGTGCGGGTGGCCCAGTCGACGAGCAGGCCGTCGATCTCCTCCTCGAACCCCAGCACGACGGGCACGCCGAGGCGCCTGGCGAGCC
>JBICHM010000200.1:0-5073 GCA_043101835.1 Phycisphaerales bacterium
ATGCCGATGGATTGCACGGCGAGGCTGAAGCCGCGCCCGAGTTCAGCGGGCTCGCCGAGGATGAGCACGAGCACGGGGAAGCCGATCGTGCCGCCGCCCATCGGGGTGGAGCCGGCGACATAGGAACCGAGCGCCATCGCCAGCGCCGTCTCCCAGTGGTCTAGGACCGCACCCCAGTGGCGTCCGGCGACGACGAGCGCGCCCCAGGCGAGGAAAAAGGCCACCAGCCAGGTCGCGAAGAGGCGCCGTCTCGGGGCGGCGGCATCGGTCTGCGTTGGCTTGCAGGTGGGCATCCTGGGGTCTCGTGAAGGCGGGATGGTACCGACGTGGTGGCGTCAGCCTGGGCCGCGGGTTTTCCTGCAGGCGATCCGGGAGGGCGATATCCTGAAAAGCGATCGTCGTGGGGGCCACGCCACGGAAGGGGAGTCCGGATGGGTGTGTCGGTGCGCATCGGGCCGGATGGGTACACCAGCGAGGTGGACGCCTCCGGCCACCGTTTTCTTGCTGATGAGCCGGCGAGCGTCGGCGGCGACGACAAGGGGCCGTCGCCCTACGACCTGCTGCTGGCCTCCCTCGGCGCCTGCACGGTGATGACGCTGCGGATGTACGCCGACCGCAAGGGCTGGGCGCTGCGCGCCGCCTCGGTGGAGCTCAGCCACTCGCGCGTGCACGCGCGGGACTGCGAAGAGTGCGAGAGCGTCGCGGGGATGATCACGCGCATCGACCGCCGGCTGTCGCTCGAGGGCGACCTGACCGGCGAGCAGCGCGACCGCCTCCTCGAGATCGCCGAACGCTGCCCGGTGCACAGGACGCTTGAGGGTGAGGTGCGGATCAGCACCGCGCTCACCGACGATGCAGGAATGGACGCGCCGCAATGAAACGCCTCAGCGATTTCGACGCTCTGACATTCGATTGCTACGGGACGCTGATCGACTGGGAGTCGGGCATCCTCGATGCGCTCGCGACGTGGCGCGAGCGGTCGCACCTGGACGCGACCGACGAGGAGGTGCTCAGCGCGTTCGCGGAGCTCGAGCCGGCCGCGGAGCGCGACCATCCCGACGCGCTGTACCCGGATGTGCTGCGTGTCGTCGCGGCGCGCATGGCCGAGCGGTACGGCGCGCCCGCGACGGATGACGATGCGGATCGACTGGCCGGCTCTGTCGGGCGCTGGCCTGCGTTCGCGGATACGGTCGGTGCGCTGCAGCGACTGAAGCGCCGTCGCCGACTGATCATTCTCTCCAACGTGGACCACGCCTCGTTCTCGCGGACACGCAACACGCTCGGGGTCGAGTTCGACGCCGTCGTGACGGCGCAGGATGTCGGCGCGTACAAGCCCGATGCGCGCATGTTCCACGCGGCGTTCGACGCCGCGGAACGCCTCGGCGTGGAGCGCGGGCGCATCCTGCACGTGGCCCAGAGCCTCTACCACGACCACGAGCCGGCCAAGCGCCTCGGCATGACGACCTGTTTCATCGACCGGCGCGCCGGGCGCCCGGGCGGCGCCACGCGCGCGCCTTCCGGCGAGGTGCAGCCGGATTTCACCTTCACGACCCTCGCCGATTTCGCGGACGCCGTGGAAGAGGCCAACAGCGCCCACGGTTGACCGCCCGCATGAGCACCCCCGACCCCGTCAGCCCGCACGCCGGCAGCCCGTTCCCCTTCGTCCCGCTGCCGGCGCGCTTCGACCCGGGCGTCGCGCCCGAGGAGGGCGCCCGACGCTTCTACGAGGCGATGCGCACGCGACGCAGCGTGCGGATGTTCAGCGACCGCCCGGTCTCGCGCGAGACGATCGAGTGGTGCGTGCGCGCCGCGCACTCGGCGCCCAGCGGCGCCAACAAGCAGCCGTGGCGCTTCGTCTGCGTGCAGGACCCGGCGATCAAGCGCGAGATCCGCCTCGCCGCGGAGGAGGAGGAACGCGAGTTCTACAGCCGGCGCGCCGGCGAGGAGTGGCTCGCCGACCTCGCGCCGCTCGGCACCGACGAGCACAAAGCCTTCCTCGAAGTCGCCCCGTGGCTCATCGTCGTCTTCAAACTCGCCAAGGATGACGACGGCGCCCAGGTTTACTACCTGAACGAATCCGTCGGCCTCGCCTGCGGCATGCTGCTGGCCGCAATCCACCACGCCGGCCTCTGCGCGCTCACACACACGCCCAGTCCGATGAAGTTTCTCTGCCAGGTGCTGCGCCGCCCGGAGCACGAGCGCCCGTTCCTGCTCATCCCCGTCGGCTACCCGGCCGACAACTGCGAGGTGCCCGCCAAGGCGCTCGAGCGCAAGGCGCTGGAGCAGGTGATGATCGTCGATCGGCCGGCCGAGTAGTTCAGAACCGATCGACGCGGAAGGCTGCAGTGTCGAAGGCCGTGGCTTCCTCGCAGACCATCGACGCGACGAGGTCGCCTGTCGCGGGGCCGAGGCTGAGGCCGAGGCGCGCGTGGGCCGTCGCGACGACGAGCCCCGCGGCGCCGGGGATTGCGCTGATCACCGGCAGCCCATCGGGCGTCGCGGGGCGATGGCCCTCCCAGCGGCTGATGATCGCGCCCTCGCGCAGGATCGGGGCGGAGCGCAGCGCGCGCTCGACCATCACCGGCAGGCGGCGCTCAGCGAGCCTGCGCGCATTCGGGCCGATGGCGACGGTGCCGCTGATGCGCACGAAGTCGTCCATCGGGGTGAGGATGAGATCGGCGTCGGCGATGGTGACGGTGCGGGGCAGGAGGCGTCCGACGCCGCCGATGTCGGCGTGGTAGCCGGTGGCGTTGGTCATCGGCAGGCGGGCGCCGAAGGGCTCGAGCAGCGCGGGTGTCGCCATGCCGGTCGCGAGCACCACGCCGTCGGCCTCGATCGTCTCGCCCGTATCGAGCTCGACGCCGACGCATCGCCCCGAGCGCACCAGCGGCGCGCGCACGGGACGCGACTCTTCGATGGCAACGCCCCGCTCGCGCAGGCGATCGGTGAGCTGCGCCACGAAGCGGTAGGGGTGGATGGAGGCGCCGCGGTCGAAGGCCCCGCCGCCGACGGCGCCCTCGAGCAGCGCAGGCTGGCGCAGGCGCGCGCTTGCGCCGTCCAGCGCTCGCGCGGGCAGGCCCATTGCGCTCACGGCGCCGACTTCGCGCGCGACGCGATCGCGCGTGCGTTCGGTGTAGCAGATAGTGTCGCTGCCGCCGGTGCGATAGTCGCAGTCGAGGTCGTAGTCGTGCACCAGCGCGCCGAAGCGATCGAGCATGTCGCGTCCGAAATCAGCGAGCACGCGCAGGCAGAACTCGTAGCGCTCGGTTGTGCAGGCGTCGCGGAATCGGCGCAGCCAGTCGAGCGTGCGGGGGTCGGTGGTGGGGGGGATGTGGAACTGTGCGTCGGGGTCAACCATCGACGCCATGGCGGTCTCGAAGAGTCCGGGTCGGCAAAGGGGGCCGTGGCCGGGGGCGATGAAGCCGCTGTTGCCGAAGGAGCACGCGCCGGCGATGCGCTCGCCTTCGAGCAGGCGCACCGCGACGCCCCGGCGCGCGAGCGCCTCGGCGCAGCAGACGCCGATGACGCCCCCGCCGACGATGATGACGCGCTGTTGTGCCACGCTGGCTCCTCCGGTCGCGACGATAGGCGTGCAGTTCGGCGCTCAGGCGCCGAGTTCGCCGAGGCACGATTCCAACTGCCCCAGATACCCCGCGCCGAAGAGGCGAACATGCACGAGCAGGGGGTAGAGCAGGTAGACCGTGCGCCGGGTCTCGAAGAACCCCGGTCGGAGGGGCCGTTGTTCCGCGTAGCGATCGAAGAAGGGCGCGCCCAGCGTGTTGAAGAGCGTGATGAAAGCCAGTTCCACCTCCGGGTGTCCGTAGTGCAGCGCGGGGTCGATGAATCCGGTGACGCGATCGCCCTCGCTGAGGATGTTCCCCGACCAGATGTCGCCGTGGACGAGCGACGGGGCGTCGGGCTCGTCGATGAGGCGATCGAGCCGGTCGGCCACGCGGCGCACGCGATCGTGCGCGCGATCAGGCAGACGCCCGGCCTCCGACGCCTGGCGCGCCATCTCCAGCAGGCGGCGCTGGCGGTAGAAGTCGATCCAGGAATCCGACCAGTCATTCGGCTGCGCGAGCCCGCCGATGCGCGTGGGGCGTTCGAGGCCGAAGCGCTCGGCGGTGACGCCGTGCAGCGACGCCAGCAGGTCGGCCGCGTGGCGCTGGGCGCCGGGGGAGCCCGCCCCGGTTGTGCCCGGCAGCACCGTCATGACGAGCAGGTCCGGCTCGGCCAGCAGCGTGCGCGGGGCCGGCAGGTCGGTCCGCTCGGCGAGCAGGTCGAGCATCCACCCCTCATCCGGCAGCGTGCCGGTGCGGTCGCGATCGACTTTGGCGACGACCGCCCGGCCGTTCTCGAGATCCACGCGATACACCTCGCCGACGCAGCCGCCCGAGAGCGGAGCGTGGCCGGTCGCCGAACGGCCCGCGGCCGCTGCGATGCGTTCCAGATCCGTCGGGGCGAGCGCCATGGCGGAGCCTAGGCTTGGCCATGACCACCCCGCACTCCGCGTCGCCTGTCCCGCCCGCCGCCGAAGCCCCCGACCGCTCGCGCGACTACGACGCGGTGGTCGAACGCCTCGAGGCCAGCGCGCTCGGCGGCGCCACGCTCGACATCCGCATGCAGACTGTCGTCGATGCGCTGTGGGAGGCCTTCAGCGCCGAGGGATATTCGTGGGTGGGGTTCTATATCGCGGACGAATCGGCCCCCGAGAGCGAGCGCCTCGTCCTCGCGGCCCGGCGCGACAAGCCGGCGTGCTCGCCCATCGGGCTCCACGGCGTCTGCGGGCGGGGGTACGCGACGCGCGCCACAGTGATCGTGCGCGATGTCTTCGATCTCGGCGAGGCCTACGTCGCCTGCGACCCGCGTGACCGCAGCGAGATCGTGCTGCCGATCTTCGAAGATGGGAACTGCATCGGCGTGCTGGATGTGGACTCGTGGGAGATCGGGTCGTTCACTGAGCGCGACGAGGCCGGTCTGCTGCGCGTGCTGCGCGCGGCCGGCTTCGGGACGGCGTAACAGAGCCGCGATCGAGAGATCGCGGCCCCATTGCGCGGTGGCCGACCAACGGGC
>JBICHM010000201.1:0-3171 GCA_043101835.1 Phycisphaerales bacterium
AGGCCCATGATGCCCACGCCCATCAGCCCGATCACGAGGCCGATGCCGAGCGTCACCCACCAGATGCCGAAGATGCGCGACGGGTCGGTGACGCCCGTCAGAAACGCCACGGGAATGCCGATGCCCGCCCAGAAGGCGACGACGCCCGCCGCCATCGCGAGGCCGAGGACGAGCGACTTGCCCGGCGACCCGGCGTGCTGACTGATCGTCAGCACTTTGATGGGGATGACCGGAAGCACGCAGGGCGTGAGGTTGAGAATGAAGCCGCCGACCGCGCTGAGCAGCGCGAGCACGACGATGCCGGCAACGCCATCGGGCGCGGGAACGGGAATGCCGAAGAAGGTCCGCTGCGCTGTCGGGGCGTCGGTCGCGTCAACAGACGCCTCGGCCCCCGAGGGCGCGGCGAGCGTGGCGTACGCGGTCGGATCGAACCCCTCGAAGAGGGACGGGTCCGCCGGGGCGCCGCCCGCGTTCTCGAGCGCGACGACTTCGATGGGGACCTCCGCCGTCACCGTCAACGGCGGCATACAGGTGGTCTCATCGCAAGCCTGGTAGAAGACTGAAACGGTCAGCGTGGTTGCGCCGAGCGGGGCGTCGGGCGCCAGCCGGATGGGCAGGAAGGCGATCGCACGATCGCTGTAGGTCTGCACCTCGATCGTCGCGGGGCCGCTGCCCGCAAGGTTCGGCACCGGGGCGGCGTGGGTCTCGGGCAGCTGCACGTCGCCGACGGCGCTGACCCATTCAGGCGTCTCGGCGAGGCCGAAACGCGTCGGCAGCACGAACTGCTGGAAATCCTCTGGCAGGAGGTCGATCTGGGCGGCCGCCGGCCAGGCGTGCCACGAGGGCTGGAAGTCCATGACGATGGCGATGGCGAACTCGCCGCCGGGGGCGATGCGCTCCTGGCTCGCGGCAGCGCTGACGGCGGCCCGCTCGAAGTTCGGCTGCGCCGAGGCCACCGCGTGCAGCATCAGCACAGCGAGCGTCGCGAGGACGATGCGCCGCCACCACGAGGGGCGTGCGAGCATCGCGATCGGTTCGAGCATGGCGGTCTCCGTCGGGCGGCGGTCGATTCGCAGGGGATTCGCCCCTCGGGCGGACGTCGAGGCAGGATATCCCCCGTAGGCCTCGAGTATTCCGGCGCGCCCCGTTCCGGTCCGGTTCTCCCTCCCCCTTCAAGGGGCGGCGCGCCGGCGTCCGATATGCCTCGGGACGGGGCGGGTTGCCGCCCCGGTTGATTCCCTGCGCCGGGAGCGGTCCGTGACGGAAGTGCTGAATCAGGACGACATCGACGCCCTGCTCGGCGCCCTGGATTCCGGCGAGGTCGGCGCCGATGGCGAACGGCCGCAGGTCTTCAGCCGGCGCCGGAACGTGGATCTCGACTCGCTGGAGATCCGCCCGTACGACTTCAAGCGCCCCGAGCGCGTGTCGAAGGACCAGATGCGTGCGCTCCAGACGCTGCACGAGGCCTTCGCGCGGAACTTCGGCGCCAGCCTGTCGGGCTTCCTGCGGATGATCGTCGAGGTGAAGATCGCTTCGTGCGAGCAGATGACCTACGGCGAGTTCACCGCCGGGCTGCCGAACCCCACCTCGTTCAACCTCATCGAAGCGTCGGATCTCGACGGGCAGATCTGCCTCGAGATCAGCCCGCTGATCATCTATCCGATCATCGATCGCCTGCTGGGCGGGACGAACGAGGACCTGTTCATCCCCCAGCGCCCGCTGACGATGATCGAAACGCGCCTCATCGCCAAGGTGATTCAGCGCGCCATCAGCGCGCTCGAGGAGGCGTGGAGCGGCATCCGCACCATCGAGTTCACGCTGGGCGAGAGCGAATCAAACCCGCAGCTCGTGCAGATCGTCCCCCCCAACGAGGTGGTGGTGGTGATCTGCTTCGAGTTGAAGATCGCCAACCGGGCGGGGTCGTTGAACCTGTGCATCCCGTACAAGGTCATCGAGCCCATGATGGAGGATCTCGCGGCCCAGTCGTGGTTCAGCACTGGGCGTCTCCGCCAGAGCGATGAGATCCGGGGCCGGATCGAGAACCGGCTGCACCGGGCGGTGATCGAGGTCGAGGGCCTGCTCGCGGAGACCTCGATCACACTGGGCGACCTGCGCGGGCTCGCGCCGGGCGACC
Source organism: Phycisphaerales bacterium (assembly GCA_043101835.1). Lineage (GTDB taxonomy): Bacteria > Planctomycetota > Phycisphaerae > Phycisphaerales > UBA1924 > JBICHM01. The sequence goes on from JBICHM010000201.1 coordinate 2,135, forward strand.
TGATCGTCACCGAGAAACCCGCGTCCCGCCCCATTGTGGTGTGCGTGGAGGGTGAGAAGAAGTTCATCGCCCGCCTCGGGCAGTTCAAGGGCGCCCGCGCAATGCGGATCGAGCGCCCGATCCGGGCGGACGATCGGCTCTGACAGGCCCTCGGCGGACGGCCCGGCGCTTCGGCGCGGTTGACCCGGGAGGCCTGCGCAGGCTAGTCTTGAGTCTGATATTCGGGACGCGGACGCCGATTTGGCGTCGCAGGGATGCAAGTGTGATGCGTGACGATCGCACCAATGAGTGAGCGTGCAGGCCAGCGTGGAGCGGGCCGGTGCGCGCGGCTGGCGACGGGGATCAATCCCCGCGTCGGCGGTGTGTTCGTCGGGAGGCGGGCCATGCGGTGATCGGCCGGACGAGGCTGATCGGGCCCGCTGCGTCGCGCAGCGTCGGGGCGCCCCCCCGGCGACCCTGCGGCGAGAGTCGGGCCGTTCGCGGACCACGCGCGTCGGAAACGCTCGTGGTCCTGTTGTTTCAGGAGTTCGGCGCTTCGCCCTTCGGGAGCGCACACACAACCAGGCAATCAGACAAGACGAGCGGGCGACAGCCCACCGGAACACACGGCCATGAACACCCAGGAAATGCTTCGCAACATCGACTCGATCGCGCGTGATCGGAACATCGATCGCGAGCTGCTGCTCACCGACCTCGAGGTCGCGATGGTGTCGGCGGCGCGGAAGTACTACAACGCGATCGATCCGGAGGAGTTCACCGCCGAGGTCGACCGGCTGACCGGTGAGATCCGCCTGTTCCGCCACGGCGAGCGCGTCGAGATGCCCATGGAGGCATTCGGGCGCATCGCGGCGCAGACCTTCAAGCAGGTGATGATCCAGAAGTTCCGCGAGGACGAGCGGAACAGCGTGTACGAAGAGTTCAGCCAGCGCGTCGGCGAGATCGTCACCGGCGTCGCGCAGCGCTACGAGGGCGGAGCGCTGGTGATCACGGTCGACCGCAGCGAGGGCTTCATGCCCCGCAGCGAGCAGATCCCCGGC
>JBICHM010000202.1:0-4712 GCA_043101835.1 Phycisphaerales bacterium
CCGGGTGCTGCTGGCGGAAGACAACCCGGTGAACCGAAAGTTCGCGATCCGCGTGCTGGAGGGCGCCGGGCATTCGGTGGAGGTCGCCACGAACGGGCTGGAGGCGGTCGATCGGTGGTCGTCGGGCGGGATCGATGTGATCCTGATGGACGTGCAGATGCCGGAGATGGACGGCCTCGACGCGACGCGGGCGATCCGGCAGCGCGAGTCGGAGGGATCCGGACGGACGCCGATCATCGCGATGACGGCGAATGCGATGGCGGGCGACAGGGAAATGTGCCTCGACGCCGGGATGGACGGATACGTCCCCAAGCCGGTGAAGCGGGCGGTACTCTTTGCCGAGATCGGGCGGATCCTTGGGGAGGCGAGCCGTGGCGACGATGTTTGATGAAGAGGCGCTGCTCGAGCAGGTCGACGGCGATGTCGAGTTCCTTGCCGACACGGTCGAGATGCTCGCGGCGGATGGGCCGGAGCTCGTCAACGAGCTCCGCGCGGCGATCGGGAGCGCCGACGCCGCGGCCGTCGGACGGGTCGCGCATGCGCTGAAGGGGATGATCTCGAACTTCTGCGCCCCGGCGGTGCAGGAGGTCGCGTTGGAGCTCGAGCGCGCGGGCAAGGCGGGCGACCTCTCCGGCGCCCCCGCATTGATCGACCGTCTCGCCGAGCAGGTGGACGCCCTGATCGCGGAACTCAACGCCTTCGTCCAGGCGCGCGCCTGATGCGTGTGCTGATCGCCGAGGACGAACGAATCACCCGCACGACGCTCGCGCGCCAGCTGGAGCGCTGGGGGCACGAGGTCGTCGCCACCGAGAACGGGCGCGAGGCGTGGGAGCGACTCCAGGAGGATCGCTTCGACATCGTGCTGACCGACTGGGAGATGCCGGAGCTCTCGGGCGTCGAACTGATCAAGAAGATCCGCGGCCTCGAGGGGCGCGACTACATCTATGTCATCCTCCTGACCAGCCGGAGCGACAAGGGCGACATCGTCAGCGGCATCGAAGCCGGCGCCGATGACTATGTGTCGAAACCATTCGACCGAGGCGAGCTGCGCGTGCGCCTGCTCGCCGGCGAACGGGTCGTGCAGCTCGAACGGGCGCTGAAGCAGCAGAATGAAGAACTGCGGCTTGCGGGCGAGCGGATGCGCCGCGACCTCGAGGCGGCCTCGCGCGTGCAGCGCGCGATGCTGCCCGACGGGGGCGTCGCCACGGACGCCGTGCGCGCCGCCCACGACTACATCCCCACCGATGAGCTTGCCGGCGACGGCCTCGGCTTCCACCTGATCGACGACCGGCATCTCGTCGCGTACGTGGTGGATGTGACCGGACACGGCGTGCCGGCGGCGCTGCTGGCGGTGACGGCTATGCACGCGCTCTCGCCCGCCGCGGGCGGTTTGATGTCGGCCGACGCCTTCGCCGACGGGGCGCCGGATCCTGCGCCGGTGCTGGCCGAACTCAACCGCCGATTCAGCGCCGGAACCGTCAGCAGCCGCTTCCTGACGATGATTCTCTGCGTGCTCGATCTGCAGACCGGGCGTCTGCGGTTTGCGCGCGCCGGGCACCCGCTGCCGGTGCTCGTCCGCGCTGGGCGCGTGACGCCCGTCGACGATGAGGGGGGCCTGCCCCTCGGGATCCTCGCGGACGCCGAGTACGAAGGCGTGGAGCTCGACCTCGAGCCGGGCGACCGGATCTTCCTGTATTCCGACGGGTTCACGGAGCAGGCGCGATCCGGCGGGGACGAGCAGTTCGGGGATGCGCGTCTTCACGAAGCACTGCTCGGCGACGACGGCGCGGCCTTCGACGGTGCGTCGAGGCGCGCGATCCGCGCGCTGACCGATTGGGCCGGCGGCGGCGGGTTTCAGGACGACGTCTCGCTCGTCGCCATCGAGTGGCTCGGCGGCGCGGAGCGCGCCTGATCGCCACGACAACGCCCCCGACGGAGCGCTCCGCCGGGGGCGTGGAGAATCACAGCATTCGCTGGCGCGGCTGGTTTAGCGGGCGGCGTGCACCTTCTTCAGCGTGTCCCACGGCGCCTTGGCGACCTTCGGCAGGCAACCCTTGCAGCAGAGACGCACGAGCGTCGTGCCGATGACGATCTCGACGGGCTCGCCCATGGAGCCGAGCTCCTCGCCGCTGATGACGCAGGTCGTCAGCGGGTAGTCGTCGCGCTGGGCGTCGGCGATCGCCTTGTCGATCTCCTTGAAGTACTGGGCGCTGTTGGCCCGGAAGTCCTCGATGCAGCCGTCGCAGCAGAGCTTCACGAAGCGGGTGCCGACGATCATCTCCACAGGCTCGCCGCCCTCGCCGAGCTCGTGGCCGCTGACCGGGCAGGTGGTCAGGGGCCAGTCCCAGCGCTGCTCGGCGATGAGCTTCGCGTCCATGGTCGCCATGAACGCGGCCTGGTCCTCCTCGAAGCGGGCCGGGCAGTCATCGCAGCAGAAGCGGACCTCGCGACCGTCGTAGATCTTCGTGACGGCGCCGTCGCCGAGCGGCTGGCCGCTGACGGGGCAGGTGGTCATGGCGTAGAAGCCGGCGTCCATCGCGTGGGCGGCGTGCTCGGCGCGCATCTCCTGGCCCTTGCCCTTGTCCTGGGCCTTCTCCATCCCGCGCTGGCCCTGCTCGGCGGCCTTCTCCCTGGCCTGCTCGCCGGCGTTCTGGCCGGGGCGCTGGGCGGGGCGGCCCTGCTGGGCGAAGGCCATGGCGGGGATCGCGGCCGCGAGCGCGGCCACCAGCATCATCGAACGCTTCATGTTGTCACTCCTCTCGTGGCCCCCTGTGACGCCGGGGGCTGGGCGAGTTCGCGAGCCCGGACGCGCCACTCCTCAGCGGCGCAGAACAGGACCGGGACCACGAACAATGTAACCAATGCAACACACATCCCGCCCACGGCGGGGATAGCCATCGGGATCATCACGTCGCTCCCCCGCCCGGTGCTCGTGAGCACGGGGAGCAGGGCGATGATGGTCGTCGCGGTCGTCATCAGGCACGCGCGGATGCGCAGCTTGCCGGCGGCGACGGTGGCGGCGCGGATCTCGGCGATCGTCTCCGTGCGCCGCTCGGCGAAGGCCTGGCGCAGGCGCGTGGCCATCACGACGCCGTCGTCGGTCGCGATGCCAAAAAGGGCGAGGAACCCGACCCACACGGCGGTCGAAAGGTTCACCGGCCCGACCTGGAAGACCTCGCGCAGATCGACCCCGAACACCGTGCCATCGAGAAACCACGGCTGGTTGTACAGCCACAGCAGGAGGAAGCCGCCGCTCCAGGCGACGAAGACGCCGGCGAAGACGGCCACCGCCAGGAAGCCCGATCGGAACTGGAAGTAGAGCAGGACGAAGATCACCGCCAGCGACACCGGGATGACGATCGACAGGCGCGCCTGCGCGCGGAGGCTGCTCTCGTATCGGCCGGCGAAGCGCCAGCGCGCGCCGTCGGGCACGGCGAGCGCGCCCGAAGCGATCTGGCTCTCGAGATAGGCGCGAGCGCGCTCCACGGCGTCGACTTCGGCCACGCCCGGGGCGCTGTCGAAGGTGACGTAGGCGACGAGCGCCCCGTCCTCGCTCTTGATCACCTGCGGGCCGCGCTCGTAGCGGATCTCGGCGAGTTCACGCAGCGGGATCTGGCGCGACGGGCCGGCGGGGACGAGCACATCGCCGAGCGTTTCGATCTGATCGCGGAGTTCGCGCAGATAGCGCACGCGCACAGGGTAGCGCTCGCGCCCTTCGACGGTCGTTGTCAGGCGGCGCCCGCCGATGGCGACCTCGATGATCTCCTGCACCTCGGCGATCGACAGCCCGAAGCGCGCGATGCGCTCGCGGTCGATGTCGATCTCGAGATACGGCTTGCCGGCGACCCGGTCGGCGACGACCGTCTCGGGCTGCACGCCGGGCGCGGCTTTGAGCACGCGCTCGATGCCGAGGCTGAACCGCTCGACCGTCGCGAGGTCGGGGGCGAAGACCTTGACGCCCATCGCGGCTCGGAATCCGCTCTGCAGCATGACGAGGCGCGTCTCGATGGGCTGGAGCTTGGGCGCTCCGGTCGCGCCGGGGATGGCCGCGGCCTGCTCGATCTCCGCCCAGATGTCGTCGGGCGTCCGGATGTGGTCGCGCCACTGGCGGAAGGGTCGGCCGCGCGGGTCCTCGATCAGTTCGCCCGACTCGTCGCGCACGAAGGCGCCGTCGCTATCGACGCGGAAGCGAAGCAGGCGCCCGGCGTCGTCGCGCCGATACTCGGAGACATAGGTGATGACGTTCTCGAACATCGAGACGGGCGCGGGGTCGAGCGCCGTGTCGGCGCGCCCGAGCTTGCCCACGACCATGTCGACCTCGGTGATCGCGGCGACGGCCATGTCCATCGTCTGCAGCTGCTCCATCGCCTCGCCGATGGAGGCGTGGGGCATCGTCGTCGGCATGTACAGGAACGCGCCCTCGTCGAGCGAGGGCATGAACTCGCGCCCGAGGCCGGGGAAGTCGTGGGCGAGCGCGACGCCGACTTCACTCGATCGCGCCCAGGTGGGCAGCCACCCGAAGACGCGCGGGAATCCGAGCCAGCAGGTGAGACCGATGACAACCAGCGCAAACGGCGCCAAGAGCGTCGCGGCCTTCCGGCGCAGCGCGAACGCGAGCAGGCTCGGATAGACGAGCCGGAAGCACCAGAAGATCAGCAGAATCCCGCCGACGATGACGCCCACGAAGACGAGGTTCGCCAGGAACGAACGGC
>JBICHM010000203.1:0-4551 GCA_043101835.1 Phycisphaerales bacterium
CGATCTGTCGGGAATTGCATCGGGACCCGACGCGCCCCACACGCGCGCGTACGCCTGCTCGACCTGCGACGAGGGCGCGAGCGCCACGCGCGCCTCCGGCGCGGGGATCGCGATCACCCGCTCGGGGCCGAACGCGCGCACGAATCGGGCGATGTCTTCGCGAGCCTGCCCAGAGCCGTCATCGATCAGCACCGGGAAGCGCGCCGCGGGGGTCCACATTGCGATCGCGTCCAGCGCCGTCGGCGCATCGGGCGCAAGCACCACGATCGGCGCCACCGGCCACGCCTGGCGCATTGTCTCCACGCGCGCGCCGATGCGGAGGATCGGCGGCAGTTCCGCCAGCTGGGTCTGCACGCGCGACGGCGCGGGCTGCGGGGATTGCGCGGAGGCGTCGGCGGAAACGAACAGGGCGAGCGCGGCGAGGAGGACGTATCGCATCGGCGCATCCTACGGACGCGCCGGCAGTCAGAAGGGCCCGCGCATCGGGTTGATCGTGATGTTGTCCCGCCCCGGCACGAGGATGTCCGCGATCTCGAGGGCCTCGGTGAAGGAATCCCGGGCCCGATCCACGTCCACAGCGCTGGGCAGCACCTTGCCGTCGAGGATGTGCTCGACCGTCGCGACCGCATCGCCGCAGACGAGCGTCGTCCAGCGCGACTCGCCGATCAGCAGCCCGCAGCACCCCGGCGTGACGCCCGGCGAGGGGAAGAGATCAACCCCAGGGGCCAGGCTGTCTGGCGCGGGCCTGCACCGCTGCAGCACCGCCGCGTCGCGCCCGAGCGCCTCCTGCAGGTCCTGTTCTCCCGCTTCGGCCGCCTCGCGCACCTTGTGCACCAGCGGCACGCCGACGCCCTCGCGCTCCGGCTCGTGGATCCACCACGACGCGCGATTGAACGCGTCGATCCCGCGCATCGTGTCAGGCTTGAACGACGTCAGGAAGACATCCGTGATGTCCGCGCCCTGCAGCCCGACACGCTCGTCGAGGCGCGCAAGCAGCGCCGGCGCCGGCAGACCGGGATCGACGAGGATGCGCTTCTCCCCGGCGGTGATCAGCGTCGTCGTCGCGTGCCCGGTGCGCACCGGCGCCCGCTCGCCCCGCAAGGGATGGGCCGCGAGGGCCCCGATGCTGATGATGCGAACTTCCAGCGTGCGCGGTCCCGGAGCCACCTGAGCCCTGCCTTCCCTGATCCCGGGTTCCCGGGTCTCTACTGATCGTCTTCCACCAGGCTCTGCAGCTGGGCCGCGCCTGCGCCCTTCTTGGCGCGCAGACGCTCGATCACCAGCGGCGGACACATCGGGCGCAGCACCTCGAGGTCGCGACCCATCGCCGTGATCTGCTTGATCAGGCTGCTGGAGGTGTATGCAAACGACTGCCCGGCGACGACGAAGACCGTCTCCAGCCCCGCCACCTCGCGATTGGTCACCGCCTGCTGCACCTCGTTCTGCAGATCGGAGAGGTTGCGGATGCCCCGCAGCAACGCCGCGGCGCCGACCTCCTGGGCGAAGTCCACCGTCAATCCGCCGAAGGCCCGCACCTCCACGGCGCCGCCCTCGGGCTCCTCGCGCAGCATCTCGTCGACGAGCGCCTGGATCATCTCCACCCGCTCGTCGCTCGAGAAGAGCGTCTGCTTGCCCGGGTTGCGACCAACCGCGACGACCAGGCGGTCAAAGAGTCGCCGCCCCCGGCGCACGACATCCATGTGACCGAGGGTCACCGGGTCGAAGGAACCGGGGTAGATCACGGTGCGCGGGCTGACGCCGGCGGGGGATGCGGCCATGGGGCGAGTGTATCGGCCCGGGTTGCCCCGGGCAGGCGCGGGGCCTTTTCACCCGACCCTCACGGGGGATTCACAACCCCTTATCTCGCAGGCGTCACCGTTCCCGTGGGTCGGTGCGCCGGCCCCGAGCGCAGGCAGTCATCGGGTGCGCGCAGGGCGGCGCCACCTACCACCCGACCAGCACGGGGATCACGGATGATCCGCACACGAGCGCCAGCCATGGCCGAGACGAGGCGTCCAGCCGACGCCCCGCATGCAATCGACCCGACGCCCGGCGCCGAGCCATCGCTCGTGCGCATGGATATGCACGTGCATTCCAAGGCGTCGGCGCGCCCCGTCTTCCCCGTCTTCGGCCTCATCGATGCGCCCGAGTGCTGCTCGGAGCCCGAAGCGATCTTCGACCAGGCCCACGCGCGCGGCATGGACCTCGTCGCCATCACCGACCACGACGAGATCTGGGGCGCGCTCCAACTCGTCGAGCGCGGCTTCCCGGGCGTCGTCGTCGGCGAGGAAGTCACCGTCCGCTTCCCGCACCACGGCCACCCCGTGCATGTCCTGCTCTGGGGCGTCACGCCCGAGCAGCACGACGACATCGGCGCCCGCAACCTGCGCGACGACATCCACGAGTTCGCGCTCTGGGTGCGCGAGCAGGGCCTGCCCCACGCGGTGGCGCACCCGATCGACGGCCTCGGCGACGGGCGCTGCCTCGCGCGCCTCGAACGCCTCGCCCTGCTCTTCCGCTCCTTCGAACTGCTCAACGGCGCCCACCCGGGCGGACACCGGCCGACGATCGAACGCTGGCTGGCGTCGCTGACGCCCCCTCGCCTCGACTTCCTGAGCCGCAAGCACGCGCTGCAGCCGGTGTACCCGACGGATCTGCCGCGCGCCGTCACCGCCGGCAGCGACGACCACGGCCTGCTCAACGTCGGACGCACCTGGGCCGGCGTGCGTGGCGACCGCGGCGCGATGGTCGCCGACCCGTCGCGATTCCTGCGCGCGGTGATGGCGGGTGGAGCGACCGTGGGCGGGCAGGCGGGGCATCCCGCGCTAATGGCGCACCAGTTCATGTCCGTCGCCGCGAACCGCTTCGCGCTGCCGGTGTCGCGCATCGCGCGCCCGCGCCAGAGACTGGCCATCCGCCAGATGGCGCGCCTCGCGGGCGTCGACCTGCCCCGCCCGTCGCTCGCGGGCCTCGCCGCCGACACGCTGCGCCGGAAGACGATCCAGCGTCGGCGCCCGACGGCGCCGGTCGTTCGGGCCGTCGCCGACGCCTTCCCGCGCGCTCTGGAGGCCTTCCCCGAGGTCGCGCGGCGGATGGACCCCGCCTCGTGGGCCGACGGCGCGCCGCTGGCCGACCACGAGCGAGCCCAGGCTTTCGTCGAGATGGTCTGCAATCGCGTGACGCGCGACCTGGCCCGGGGCGGCGTGGACGCCTTCGATCGGCGAGACTGGAACGATCTGAAGCGCCACCTCGACGGCGCCCGCTGGCTGCTGCTCGCGCAGGCGTCGTACTTCATCAGCCTCACGGTGCACAACAAGGAACGCTGGGCGATGACGCGACTGGAGCACGAGCACGCCGCCCCGGGCGATGGGCCGCTGGACCGCGAGCCGCGCGTGCTCGTCTTCACCGACACGCTCGCCGACATCAACGGCGTCAGCCGCTTCATCCGCGATGTCGGCCGGCGCGCCCACGAAACCGGGCGCGAGCTGCACATCTTCACCAGCACCGAGAAGCGCTGCCCCGACCTGCCCACCGTCCGCAACTTCCAGCCCGTCTACGCGACGACGATGCCGAAGTACCCCGAACTCGACCTCGTCGTGCCCCCGGCGCTCTCGATGCTGCGGGCGGCCGATGAACTGAAGCCGGATGTCATCCATGTCTCGACGCCCGGCGCGGTGGGCGTGGTCGGCCTCGCCGCCGCGGCGACGCTGCGCACGCCGGTGCTGGGCGTCTACCACACCGATTTCCCCGCCTACATCGAGCGCCTGTTCAAGAGCGAGACGATGGGTCGCCAGTGCTCACGCGCGATGCGGATGTTCTACGCCCGCTTCCACACCGTCTTCGCCCGCAGCGAGGCGTACCGAGAGGCCGTCGGGCGCCTCGGCGTGCCGCAGAAGCGCATCCGCACCTTCCCGGCGGGCATCGATATCGAGTCCTTCCACCCGCGCCATCGCGACCAGGCGCTGTGGAAGCGCATCACGACGCGCACGGGCGAGACGCCGCGCTCGTGGTCGATCAAGGCGCTCTACTGCGGGCGGGTGAGCGTCGAGAAGAACACGCCGATGCTCGACCGCGTGTGGCCCGAGATCCGCCGGCGCTGCGCCGAGCGCAACATCGAGGCCGAACTGGTCATCGTCGGCGACGGGCCGGATCGCCAGCGTCTCGAAGATGCGCTGAAGCGCCACGGCGTGCACTTCCTCGGCTTCCGCCACGGCGCCGAGCTCAGCGCAATCTACGCCTCCTGCGACCTGTTCCTCTTCCCCAGCGTCACCGACACGCTCGGGCAGGTCGTCATGGAGTCGCAGGCCTCCGCCATCCCGGCGATCGTCAGCGACCAGGGCGGCCCCGCCACCATCGTGCGCGACGGCGAGACCGGCTTCGTCCTGCCCGTCGGCGCGCCGGAGCGATGGATCGAGCGCGCCGTTGAACTGCTCACCGATGGCGCGACCCGCGCCCGCATGGGCGACGCCGCCCGCCAGGCTATGGAGACCCGAGGCTTCGCCGGCTCCTTCGACGCCTACTGGGAGGCCCATGTGCAAGCGTGGCGCGATC
>JBICHM010000204.1:0-3230 GCA_043101835.1 Phycisphaerales bacterium
TCTCCGCGAGCTGCTCGGCGAGGGTCTTGAGGTAGGTGGCGCGGGGGTCGTAGGTCTTGTAGACCCGGTGGCCGAACCCCATGATCTTCTCTTTGCGCGAGATCTTGCCCATGGTGTAGTCCTCGACGGCGTCGAGGCTGGGGATCTCGTTGAGCATCTTCATGACGCCCTCGTTGGCGCCGCCGTGGAGCGGGCCTCGGAGCGCGCCGATGGCGCCGGTGATGGCGCTATAGATGTCGCTGAGGGTGGAGATGATCACGCGGCTGGTGAAGGTGCTCGCGTTGAGGCCGTGGTCGGCGTGGAGGATCATGCAGGCGTCGAAGGCGCGCTCCATGGTGGGCGTGGGCTTCTCGCCATTGAGCATGTAGAGGAAGTTGGCGGCGAAGGAGAGGCTTGTGTCGGGCTGCACGAACTGCTCGCCCCGGCGGTGGCGGTCGAAGGCCGCGACGAGCGCGGGGGCCTGTCCGAGGATGCGGAGGGCCTTGGAGCGGACCTCGGCGGGCTCGACGCTGTTCGGGTCGCTGTCCTCGAGGGCCAGCGCGCTGACGAGCGTCCGGAGCGCGTGCATGGGCTGGGCGCTCTTGGGCGTCAGCTGGACGCGTTTGAGCACATCGCCGCTGATCGCATAGTTGGCGCGGAGTTCCTTCGTGAAGGCGTCCAGCTCGTCGCGCTTGGGCAGACGCTGGTTCCAGAGAAGGAAGACGGTCTCCTCGAAGGTGCTGCGGCGCGCCAGGTCATCGATGGCGATGCCGACATATTCGAGAATGCCCTTCCCGCCGTCGATAAAGGAGAGATTGCTCTCGGCGGCAACAACGCCTTCGAGACCCTTGGCGGCAGCGCTCATGGCGGTCGTCATCCTTCTCTCATCTCTCTTTCTGGATCGGAAACCGGTCGCGTTCGGTCCGGCCGCTGAGGCGCGAGGCCCCGCCGTCGCCGGCGCACCGGGGGAGAGCGAATATATGGAGCGCCCGACGCGCAGGCAAGGAAACGGGGCGTTCCGACCTGCTCCGGCCCGATAGGCTGGGCGTCCACCAGCCCGGAGCCCAGTCGACCGCCATGCTCATCAAAGGCCTGCTGCTGCGAGATCCCGCCGAACCGGCGCGTCCAGGGTGGCTGCGGGTCGCGGGCGACCGAATCGTCGAGGTGGGCGAGGGCGCCACGGGCGAGCGCGCCGACCTGGGCGGCCCGGGCACGCTGATCACCCCGGCCTTCATCGACGCCCACACCCATCTGCCGCAGGCCGACAGTGTCGGCTGCGACGGGCTGGATCTCCTGACCTGGCTTGACCGGGTGATATTCCCCGCGGAGGCGTGGTGGTCGCGCGGGGGCGCGATGCCGGTGGCGCGCGCCGCAGTGCGCGCCATGGTGCGCGAGGGAACGCTGGGCTTCGCCGGCTACCTGACAAGCGACCACGAGGCGAGCCAGCGCGTGGTCGACTGGCTGCTCCGCGACCCGGCGGTTCCCCCGGTGCGATTCGCGCTCGGTCGTGTGGCGATGGATCGGGAGGCGCCGCCGGACCTGACGCGCTGCGATCGTGAACGGGCGCAGTCGCGCCCGAGGCCGAGCGTGGCGCTGGCCGAGATCGAGGGCGACGCGCGCCGGCGCGCGGCCATCAGCCTGAACCCGCGCTTCGCGATCTCCTGCACCGAGGAACTGCTCGCCGAGTGCGCGTGGCTGTCCGACGAGCGTGCGCGGGCCGGGCGGCCGGTGCTCATCCAGACGCACCTGGCCGAGTCGCCGGGCGAGTGCGCGCGTGTGGCGGAGCTCTTCCCGGACGATGCGCACTACACCGGCATCTACGACCGGCTGGGCCTGCTGACCGCGCGCACGCTTCTGGCACATGGCGTGCACCTGTCTCCATCAGAGTGGGAGACGATCGCCGCCCGAAAGAGTGTGGTCGTGCATTGCCCCTGGGCGAACCTGTTCCTGCGCTCGGGGCTGTTCGATCTCGACGCGGCGCGGGAGCACGGGGTGCGACTGGCGCTCGGGAGCGACGTCGCGGCCGGGGCGGATGTGGCGATGGCGCGCGTGGCGCGCGGCATGATCGAGACGGCCAAAGCGCGCCGGCTGACGGTGGCGCCGAATGCCCACATCCCGACGCCGGCGGAGGCGTGGCGCCTGATCACGCGCGGCAACGCCGAGGCGCTGGGCTGGGACGACGCCGGATTGCTCGAACCGGGGTTTCGGGCCGATCTGCTGCTGCTGCGCGTGCCGGAGACCTGGCTCGACGAGCACCTCGTCGGGCGGCTGCTGTACACCTGGGACGCGTCGCGCATCGAGACGCGCATCTGCGGGGGGGCGGTCGCCGACCCGGCTACGATCTGACCCGTGTTCCTCCCCGTCGGCACAGATCGGCCCCTGCGGCGACCCACGGTCGTCAATCACGCGCTGATCGTCGCGAACATCGCGGCGTTCATGGCGATGACGATCGCGCTGCCCCGGGGCGACGAGGAGCAGGCCCGTGCGCTCTCCAGCCTCTGGCTGCACCCGGCAGCGGACCAGTTCAACTGGTGGACACTGATCACCTACCAGTTCCTGCACGACCCGCAGGGCTTTGCGCACATCCTGGGGAACATGCTGTTCCTGTTTGTCTTCGGGCCGAACGTCGAGGACCGGCTGGGGCGGTTCGGCTACCTGGCGTTCTATCTCGCCGGCGGGGTGGCGGCGGGGCTCGCGCACATTGCCTTCGAGGCGGGGCCGGTGATTGGCGCCAGCGGCTCGATCGCCGCAGTCACCGGCGCGTACATGACCTTCTTCCCGCGCACGCGCATCCGCGTGCTCGTGTTCTTCTTCATCATCGGGATCTACTGGATCCCCTCGGTGTGGTTCATCGGGTTCGCGATTGCGCGCGACTTCCTCTTCCAGGGGTTCGCGCCGGACGACGGCGTCGCGCGCCTCGCGCACCTGGGCGGGTACGCCTTCGGCATCGGCGTGTGCCTCGCGCTGCTGTGGTTCAAGGTGCTCTCGCGCGAGCCGTACGACCTCTTCAGCCTCGCCAGCCATGCGCAGCGTCGGCGGCGGTTCAAGGAGCTGGCTTCGAAGGGGCAGGCCGGCTGGTCACACGGCGATGCGCCGGGCGAGCCAAAGCGGGCGCGGAAGCGCGACAGCGAGCCGCCGATCGATCCGAAGGTGGCCGAGGCGCGTGCGGCGGTGTCGCGCCTGCTCTCCGAGGGCGAGCACGAGAAGGCGATCGAGGCGTACCGGACGATGCTGGATGTCGCCGGGCGCAG
>JBICHM010000205.1:0-5608 GCA_043101835.1 Phycisphaerales bacterium
GCGCGCCCGCAGCGCCGTCACCTTCCCGCGCACGCACGCGTAGTGACACCGGAAGAGCGCCTGCATCGCGCGCAACCCCTCGTCGCCGCTCGCCTCGATGTACCGCTCGACCACGCGCGCCGCCTGCCCCACGTGCCCGCGTCGCTCGAGGTCCATCGCCAGGAACGCGATCTCCGCCCCAACGTCCACACACCGGAACGCCGGCTCGAACTCGATGCAGTCGTACGCGACCACACCCCCGCCCGCCGGCAGACAGATATTCCCCGCGTGCAGGTCCCCGTGCCCCTCGCGCACGAAGCCGCTCGCCGCGCGCTCCGACAGCAGCGAGCGCAGGCGCGCAATCTCCGCATCCGTCCACGTGCGCAGCCGATCCAGCGCCCACGCACTGAGCACCGGCCCATCACAGCGCGCCGCATCCGGCAGCTCGCCCGCCAGCCGCGCGCACTCCTCCAGATTCCCCCGCACGCGCGCCGCCACCGCCTCCGGCGCGCCGTGCGACGCAACCGCGCAATCCGTGCGCGCCGTCGCGTGAAACGCCGCGATGCGCTCCGCCACCGCATCCAGCTCCCCATCCGTCACTCGGTCCTCGTCGAGCAACCGATCGAGCATCCGATCCGCAGGCAGGCGCGCCATCTCCACCGCGTGCTCGACCACCTCCCCATCCCCGCCGATCCGCACCGCGCCATCGTCGCCGCGCATGATCGCCACCACACCCAGGTACACCTCCGGCGCCAGCCGCCGATTCAGCCGCACCTCCTCCTCGCAATAGAACTGCCGCTTCTCGAGCGTCGAGAAATCGAGGAAGCCGTAATCGACCGGCTTCTTCACCTTGTACACACGCTCCCCCGCGAAGAAGAGCAGCGACGCGTGCGTCTCCACCACCGACACCGACGCGGGCGCCGGCTCGTACGCGCGCGGATCACGCAGCCTCGCCGCCAACGCCTCCGTCGTGATCCGCTGCGCCATGCCCCATCCTCCCGCGCAGCGCCCCGACACGCTTGACCGCCCCGACCACCGGCGGTACTCAGCATGGCATGACCACGCTCGGCGTCTCCTTCGCCCTCTACACCCTCCTCATTGTCGGAGTCGGCGTCTACTCGGCACGCTTCGGCAAAGCCGACGACGAGGACTATTTCCTCGCAGGCCGTGGTCTCGGCCCTTGGATGGCCGCCCTCTCCGCCTCCGCCAGCGGCTCCAGCGGCTGGGTCACCATGGGCCTCGTCGGCCTCGCCTTCTCCACCGGCGTCCGCGCCTACTGGCTCATCCCCGGCGTCGTCTTCGGCGTCGCGTTCAACTGGTTCTTCCTCGCCGGAAGACTCCGCGACCGCGCCGCATCCCTCGACGCCCTCACCATCCCCGACCTCCTCGCGTTCCACTTCAAGGAACGCCTGCCCGTCCTCCGCATCCTCAGCGTCATCGTCATCCTCGCCGCGATGTTCCTCTACGTCGCAGCGCAGATGGCCGCCGCCGGCAAGGCCTTCGAAGCCTCCTTCGCCTCCATCGACTACCGCCTCGGCGTCGTCATCGGCGTCGTCATCATCCTCGCCTACACCGTCATCGGAGGCTTCCGCGCCGCCTGCTGGACAGACTACGCACAGGCCCTCGTCATGCTCGCCGTCCTCGTCGGCATGCCCATCTACCTCCTCGCCACCGGCGCCGGCTGGTCCTTCATCACGACCAACCTCGACGCTGTCGATCCCTCGATGACGCGCTGGACCGACGGCAGCGCCGGCCTCGCGCTCATCGGATTCCTCTTCAGCAGCGCCGCCCTCGGCATCAACTTCGGCTACCCCGGCCAACCCCATGTCCTCGTGCGCTACATGGCGCTGCGCAACCGCAAGGACGCCCTCGTCGGCGGCACGGTCGCCGTCGCCTGGGTCACGCTCGTCTACTGGGGCGCCGTCACCATCGGCCTCATCGCGCGCGCAATGACCCAATCCGGCGCCGAGTGGGGCCAGGCCATGCTCGACGACCCTGTCGCCGGCGGCGAACTCGCCCTCGTCGTCAGCGCCATGAATCTCCTCCCAGGCGTCGTCACCGGCATGGTCCTCGCCGCCATCCTCGCCGCCATTGCCTCCACCGCCGACAGCCAGCTCGTCGTCGCCGCCAGCGCCGCCGCCAGCGATGTCTACGCGCGCATGGTCGAACGCACCCGCGCCAAGGCGCACCTGCTGATCAATCGCATCGTCGTCCTCGCCCTCGGCGTCGGCGCCGGGCTCCTCGTCATCGACCAGGACGTCAGCGTCTACAACTACGTCGTCACCTACGGCTGGGCCATGCTCGGCGCCGCCTTCGGACCCCAGATCATCCTCCTCGTCCTCTGGAAGCGCGCCTCCTACGCCGGCTGCATCGCCGGCATGACCACCGGCTTCGCGCTCTCCATCCTCTGGCCCGAGATCTACGACGCCAAAGCCACCGGCGTCGAGCTCTACAACCTCACCGTCGCCTTCATCGCCGCGCTGATCGTCAACGCCCTCGTCAGCCTCGTGACCCAGTCGCGCGCGGAGCGCGCCTGAAGTGGCCGCCATCTGGCGCATCCGCGCCGACACCGGCGGCACCTTCACCGATTGCATCGGCGTCGATCCCGACGGCCGAACCCACCGCGCCAAGGTCCTCTCGAGCGCCCGACTCCGCGCCCGCGTCACCCGCATCGCCGACACCCGCCTCACCATCGACGCCGGGTGGCTCGACCGCGCCGCCGCCGTCGTCGGCATGCGCATCGGCTGCGCCACAGTCGCCGGCGCGCTTAACGACACACTCACCCTCGACCGCGCGCACCGCTGCGCCCCCGGTGACATCGTCGAACTCACCACCGATGAGCCCGCCCCCATCCTCGGCGCGCGCCTCCTCACGCGCACGCCCCGCGCCGAACCGCTCCCGCCCCTCGAACTCCGCCTCGCCTCCACCCGCGGCTCCAACGCCCTCCTCGAACGCGCCGCCGCACCCACCGCGCTCTTCGTCACCGAAGGCTTCGAAGATCTCCTCGCCATCGGCGATCAGCGCCGCCCCGACATCTTCACCCTCGGCATCGTCAAACCCGAGCCGTATGCGCAGTGGACCCTCCCCATCCCCGGCCGCCTCGACGCACGCGGCGACGAAGTCCGCCCCTTCGACAACCACGCCGCCCGCCACGCCGCGCAGCGCGCCCGCAACGCCGGCGCGCAGGTCGCCGCCGTCTGCCTCACCCACGCCTGGCGCAACCCCGCGCACGAACAGCGCCTCGTCCCCATCCTCCGCGCCGCCGGCTTCGACACCGTTGTCATCTCCAGCGACCTCGCCCCGCGCATCGGACTCCTGCGTCGCGCGCAGACCACCGTCATCGACGCCGCGCTCCGCCCCGTCCTCGCCGCCTATCTCGCCGAAGTCCGGCGCGCCATGCCCGCCGGCCGCCTCCTCGTCATGACCAGCGCCGGCGGCCTCGCGCGCGACAACGACTTCCGACCCGTCGACGGCCTCCTCAGCGGCCCCGCCGGCGGCGTCATCGGCGCACGCGACGCCGCACGACGCAGCGGCTTCACCCGCGCCATCGCCTTCGACATGGGCGGCACCAGCCCCGATGTCGCCCGCATCGACGGCGACCCCGAATACCAGTTCGAACACCCCGTCGGCGACGCGCGCATCGCCGCGCCCGCGCTCGCCATCGAAACCGTCGCCGCCGGCGGCGGCTCCATCTGCCGCATCGACAACGGCCGCCCCCTCGTCGACCCCCACAGCGCCGGCGCCGACCCCGGCCCCGCCTGCTACGGCGCCCGCGGCCCCCTCGCCGTCACCGACATCAACCTCCTCCTCGGACGACTCGACCCAGCGATCTTCGAGACTCCCATCGACGAACGCGCCGCGCGCGCCGCACTCGAAGCGTTGCTCGAGAAGGAACCAGCGACCCGGGACCCGGGACCAGATGCCTCCTCCCCCCGGTCCCCGATCCCCGATCCCTGGTCCCTGGCCGAAGGCCTCTTGCAAATCGCCAACGACCGCATGGCCGAAGCCATCCGCGCCATCTCCGTCCGACGCGGCTACGACCCCGGCGACTACGCCCTCGTCGCCTTCGGCGGCGCCGGCCCCCAGCACGCCTGCGATGTCGCCGACCTCCTCGCCGTCCGCACCGTCATCTGCCCACCCGACGCCAGCCTCCTCTCCGCCGTCGGCCTCGCCGCCGCACGCATCGAACGCGTCGCCGAACGACAGGCCCTCCGGACCTACGACGCCGATGCCCTCCGCGCACTCCTCGACAACCTCGAGCGTGAGGCCGCCGAACAACTCCGTGCAGACCACACAGGCGCCGTCACCGTGCGCCGGCGCATCGTCAGCGCCCGCTACGCCGGCCAGGGCCAGACACTCGAACTCGACTTCACGCCCGGCGACGACCTCCCCGCGCTCCTGCGCGAGCGCCACGAAGCCGTCTTCGGCCACGCCCCCACCGATCGCGCCGTCGAAATCGAATCCGCGCGCGTCATCGTCTGCGTCGACGAAGAATCCGACGCCGCGCCGCGCGACACCGATGCGCGCTCGCACAACGCCGCCCCAGCAGCCACGCGCCGCGTCCGCTTCACCGGCGAATGGATCGACACCCCCGTCTACGACCGCGACGCCCTCAGGGCCGGCAGCGCCTTCACCGGCCCCGCCCTCGTGCGCGAACGCCGCACCACCACCGTCGTCCCACCCGGCTGGTCGGGCGCCCTCGACGCCGCCGGCGCCATCGTCCTCACGCGCGAGAGCGCCGCCGCCACACTCGCCGCCGCCGAAGCGCGCACCGACGCCTTCCGGCGCGAACTCATCGCCAACCGCCTGAGCGCCATCGCCGAGGAGATGGGCGAGATGCTCCAGCGCACCGCGCTCTCGGCGAACGTCAAAGAACGCCTCGACTTCTCCTGCGCTGTTCTCGACAGCGCCGGCAACCTCGTCTCCGCCGCGCCTCACATCCCCGTCCATCTCGGCGCGCTCGGCCTCTGCGTCCGGCTCGTCGCCCGCGCCATCAACATGCGCCCAGGCGACACCATCGTCACCAACCATCCCGCCTTCGGCGTCTCCCACCTGCCCGACATCACCGTCATCACACCCGTCTTCGACGGCGGCACGCTCCTCGGCTATGTCGCCAGCCGCGCGCACCACGCCGAAATCGGCGGCGTGCGCCCCGGCTCCATGCCCCCCGAAGCCCGCACACTCGCCGAAGAAGGCGTCGCCATCCCGCCCACGCGCCTCTTCGACGCCGGCCGCATACAGTGGGACGCGATGGAGCGCCTCCTCCGCGACGCGCCGCACCCCAGCCGCCTCGTCGATGAGAACCTCGCCGACCTCCGCGCCCAGGTCGCCGCCGGGCGGCGCGGCGAGTCGATGCTCAAACAACTCCACAATGCCGTCGGGACCGACGCCTTCAATGACGCCGCGGCCGCGCTGCAATCACGCAGCGCCGCCGCCGTCGGCGACGCCCTCGAGCGCCTCGGCGACCGCACGCTCGAAGCCGAAGAAACCATGGACGACGGCGCGCGCCTCCCCGTGCGCATCACCATCACCGGCCGGCGCGCGACGATCGACTTCAGCGGCGCCGCACCCCAGCGCGATGGCAACGGCAATGCCCCCGTCGCCGTCGTCCGCAGCGCAGATCGGAAGA
>JBICHM010000206.1:0-7371 GCA_043101835.1 Phycisphaerales bacterium
CCGTACTCCTACGGGTTCCGCACCCCCGACAACGCCTACCGCACCGTCATGGCCTACACACCGGGCGTGCGCGTGCGCTACTTTTCCAACCCCGATGTGGTCTACCAGGGCTTCGCCATGGGCATGCCCACCAACCGCAGCGACGCCGCGCACAACGCGCTGACGCTCACCAACAATGCGAGCATCGTGGCGGACTGGCGTAGCGAGCAACCGCTGGCCATCGACGACTTCGCCGCGAGCGACGACACCGCCTCCGGCGGCGTCGCGCTCGCGTGGTCCGGCTCCGGACCCGAGGGCGTCGAGATCTACCGCGCGCCCGTCTTCGATCCCGACGGCGGCACGCGCATCGCGTCGCTGCCCAGCGGCGCATCGTCCTACTTCGACGACACAGCGAGCGAGGGCCTCGTCTACACCTACTGGGCGCGCGCGGTCGAGCGCCAGGGCCTCGGCGGCTTCAGCGCGCCGGACACCGGCGTCGCCGCGCCCGCCGGCGAGCCCATCCCCGGCGACCTCAACGGCGACGGGCGCGTCGACGGCTCCGACCTCGGCACGCTGCTGGGCGTCTGGGGCTCGGCCGACCTCGGCGCGGACCTCAATGCCGACGGCGTCGTCGATGGCAGCGACCTGGGCATCCTCCTCGGCCTCTGGACCGGCTGACGCGCGTCCGAGCGATCCGGCACGCACCGGGCGATTTCGCTTGCTTCCCGCTCGCGGGCTGCAAGAGTGAGTGCATGCCCGCGCGCCGAGTTGGCGCCGGGTTCCCCACTCGGAGCGTCGCCATGCGTGTCGGACTCGCCGCCCTCTGTCTCCTCGCCCTGCCGATCCCGGCCTTCGCCGGCCAGCGGGGCGTCTTCCTCGACGCCGGGCGCGATGCCTTCGTCGCCACCGACGAGCCGATGGTCGTGCGCCGGCGCATCGCGACGCTCGATGGCGCCGCCCTGCGCGACAGCGCGCTCCTTCGCGCACCCGCGACGCTCGACCTCTTCGAGGACGCCGTCTTCACTGTTGAGGGTGGACGCGTCGAGACCATCGACGATGCGCGCTGGAACTGGACCGCCGACCTGCGCGACGAGCGCGGCGAACGCGGGACGCTCAGCCTCGTCTGGCGCGACGGGCGCTGCGCCGGCATCGTCACCGGCGCCGATGGACGCATCTTCACCTTCCACCACACCGACGACGGCGACCTCCGAATCGAACAGCGCGACCCCGCGGGCGCGCCCGCCTGCGCGTTCGACCCCGCGCGCCACAAGCCCGCGCCGATCGCGGGCGACAGCGCGCCGCCTCCGGCCGAAGGCGCGGCGCGCAACGAGCCGCCCGTCGCCGATGTGCTGCTGCTCTACACCCCCGCCGCCCGCGCCACCGCCGGCGGACACCAGGCGATGCGCCTCGAGATCGACCTCGCCGTCTACGACACCAATGTCGCCCTCGCCGACAGCGGCGCCGACCTGCGCATCCGCGCCGCCCACGTGCGCGAGACCGACTACACCGAGACCGGCGCCTTCGGAACCGACCTCGATCGGCTGCGCATCAACGGCGACGGCTACATGGACGAGGCCCACACGCTCCGCGACGCCTACGGCGCCGACTTCGTCGCGCTCATCAATGTCGTCGGCGACGCCTGTGGCGTGGGCTATGTGATGACCTCGCAGGGCCAGTTCTTCAGCCCGTGGGCCTTCACCGTCAACGCGCGCCAGTGCTTCTTCATCCAGGTGCTCGCGCACGAGCTCGGCCACAACGCCGGTTGCCACCACGACCGCGACAACACCGGCGGCGGCCAGGGCGCCGCGCCCTACGCCTACGGCTACCGCACGCCGGCCTCGAAGTCCGGCCAGTTCAAGACCGTGATGGCCTACGACCCCGGCACGACGGTGCGCCTCTTCAGCAACCCCGACGCCGAGTGGAACGGCCAGCCGATGGGCGTCGCCGCGGGCGAACCCGACAGCGCGCACAACGCGCGCAGCCTCACCGAACAGGCAGCGGCCATCGTGTCCTGGCGCCCCGAGACGGCCGTCATCCCCGGCGACCTCGACTTCAACGGCGCCGTCGATGGCGCCGACCTCGGCCTCTTCCTCGGCGCCTGGGGCAACCCCGGCAGCGGCGCCGACCTCACCGGAGATGGCGCAGTCGACGGCGCCGACCTGGGCGCCCTGCTGGCGAACTGGACGGGGTGAGGCTGCGCACTAGGAACCGCGCCCAGTTCCCGGACGAATCTTGAATCGCCGGCGGTATTGCTTTCCATCATCCGGCAGAACAGGAAGACTCCCATGCAGTTTCGCGCGATCATTCTGGTCACACTGGTTGGCATCGTCGGGCCCAGCTCCGCGCTCGCCCAACCCATTACAAACGCGTATGCCGTGGTGTATTCCACAAACACTCCAGCGGTGTCGCCAGACATCAGCGGGAGGAATTTCGGATTCGAACTCGAGTCAATTCCCGACATCGACGGCGACGGCGCGAGTGATCTGCTCGCGTCGTTCTCGCTGCCCAGTTCCTTGACGCCTCGCACCTGGGCCGTCTCCGGTGCGACGGGCGCGATTCTCTTCGGGCTCGAGCGCGTCGGCCGGCGCTATGCCGTCTCGGTCGGCGTCGGCTGGATCGAGGATCGGCGCGCCGACAGCGCGATCCTCCTGCTCGACGGCGACACGGCGCGAATCGACGGCGTCGACACCGTGGTCGTGACGGTCTCATCGAGCGCCGATGGCTCGAATCTCCGGACGCTCGTGCTGCCCCATCCCGAAGGCGCCGCCATTGGAGGGACGCGCGCTATCGAGAACGCCGGTGACCTCGATGGCGATGATGTCGACGATCTCTGGGTCACCGCGTCGTACCAGTACGATGCAGGCGACGCCGAGGTGACAATCGCGCGGGCTGTCTCTGGCGCCGCCGGCGTGATCCTTTGGGAGACCGAACTTCATGATGAACGCACACTCTTCGACATCCAGCCGCTCACCGATCAGACCGGCGACGGTGTTCGGGATTTCGCCATCACGCTCTATAGTGCGCAGGGAGGCGAGCCTATGCCGATTCCGCGCGTCGCCCTCTTCGATGGCGCGACAGGTGCACACCTCCGCGATCTTGTCGCGCCAATCGGAGCTTCGACCGCATTCGGCCGCGCCGTGGCTGTAACTTCAGAGGGCGTGGTCGCCGTCGGCGACGACGGATACAACCTCGCACGCGGTCGGGTGACGCTTCATGATGCACAGACCGGCGCGCACCTCACGACAGTGAGCGCTCCAGACGACCGCGCCAGCCACTTTGGCTATGACCTGCTCGCTGGATTCGATCTCAGCGACGACGGCGTCCCCGACTTGGTCGTCAGCGCGCCGGGGTCGCGCGCTGGACTTCCCGGATTGGAAGCGCCGCGCACGATAGCCGTCATGTCCGAGAGCGGCGCCCAGACACACTGGGCCGTTGCCGGGTTCGAGAGTTTCGCGGCGATCACCGAGGACATCGGCGGTGCGCTCGCCACGGTCACCTTTGCGGACGGGCGACGCTGGGTCGCCACCAGTGCGCCTGGCCGAGCGGTCGGTGGAGGGATCGGCGTCGGCACAACAACCGGGCAGGTCCTCTCGTTCGAGCCGCCGACGCGGTGTTTCTTCGACATCACCGGCGACGGCGCAGTCAACGGCGCCGACCTCGGCGCGCTGCTCGGGCAATGGGGACAGGACGACCGAGCGCTCACGCCGCTGCAGGCGCCGGCGAACTTCAACAGCGACCCCGTTGTCAACGCGGAAGACCTCGGCCTGCTAATTGCCAACTGGGGGACCTGCGACTGACAGTCGCGCGACTGACTACGCCCCGCCCCCCTCATCGATCACCTTCGGCACCTTCACGAAGACGCCGTAGGACTCCGGCGCCATCTTTGTGAGCGCATCGGGCGCGAGCGCCGCGCCGGGCTCGTCGTCGCGGAAGCGGTTGATCTCTTCGGCGGGGTTGGCGAGCGGGTCGACGCCGTCGAGATCCAGCTCGCGCAGGCGCTCGACATAGCCGAGCACCGCGACGAGGCGCTCGCGCTGCTCGTGCACCTGCGCATCGGTCAGCTCGAGGCGGCTGAGGCGCGCAACCTTGCGGACCTCATCGTCGGTCAACGGGCTGGGGGTGTCGGGCGTGTCGGCCATGGGCACAGGGTATCACGCGATCGGGCGCGCATTCCGGCGAATGCGCTTGGAGCGGGCGCGCGGGGTTCCTAGCATCGCCTCCACGGCGAGGCCGCCCCGGCTTCGCCCCCAGACTGACCGGGGCTGCCGCCCCGCGTTGGAGGTTCCGCGATGCTTCCGAAGCCGCCGCCCCGCGAGGGCTCGCTCGGGTTCCTGTATGTCCCCCCGTTCCGCGTGCAGGGGACATCCGTCGCCGGCGAGTCCACCGTCATCCAGGCGCCCGAACTGGACATCTGCTTCGACATGGGCGTCTGCCCGCGCAGCGCGCTGTCGAGCCGCTTCGTCGCCCTCAGCCACGGGCACATGGACCACATCGGCGGCCTCGCCTACTTCTGCAGCCAGCGCGCCTTCCAGGGCATGGGCACCGCCACCATCGTCTGCGACGAGCGCATCGAGCGCGCCGTCCGGCGCATGCTCACCGGCTACAGCGAGCTCGAGCAGCAGGACATGCCCTTCAACCTCACCGCCCTGCAGCCCGAGCAGGAGGTCGAGATCAAGAACAACATCTTCCTCCGCGGCTTCCAGGTCGAGCACGCCGGCCCCGCCTTCGGCTACTCCGTCATCGAGCGCCGCAGCAAGCTGAAGGAGGAGTATGTCGGCCTCCCCCAGGAGAAGCTGCGCGAACTCAAGGAGCGCGGCGAGACCATCACGCGCATCCTCGAGGTCCCGCTCATCGCCTACCTCGGCGACACACTGCCCGGCCCCTGGCTCGTGCGCGACGATGTGCGCCGTGCGCAGATCGTCGTCTGCGAGTGCACCTTCGTGGAGGACGACCACCGCGACCGCGCGAAGGTCGGCCGCCACATGCACCTGCACGATGTGCTCGAGTGGATCCCCACGCTCGAGTGCGATGCGCTCGTGCTCACACACCTCTCGCGGCGCAGCAACATCGGCTACGCGCGCAAGATCCTGCGCGAGCGCGCAAAGCCCGAACTCGCCGACCGCATCCACTTCCTGATGGACCACCGCACCAACCGCAACCGCTACGACCAGCAGCTCGCCGAGGCCGAACGCCGCGAGCAGGAGCGCCTCGAGAGCGCCGGCGGCGCATCGGCGCCCGCTTCGTTGCCCTCTTCCCCCACCTCCTCTGAAGATCGTTGACACCGACCCGGCGCGCCCGTAGTTTTGGGCGTTGCCGCCTGTGTGAACTGGTGGGTTCCGGCGGCCCGTGTTCGACCCTGTCTCGTAACCGATGACCCTCGCGGTGCGCGCCGGCGCGCACGCGCGTTTTCTGCCGCCGCGCGCGGCGCCAACGCCCATGGCTGAACCCGATCAGGCGATCTGGGCGGAGATGCTCGCCCACCTGCGCGCCAACCACCCCGGCGTCTGCCGGCAGTGGTTCGAGGACATCCGTCCCGCGTGGGTCGGCAGCGGCGCCATCGACCTCGTCATCGCCGATGACCTCCAGCGCAAGTACCTCGAACGCGAATGCGCCGTCGCCTTCAACGACGCCGCACGCGCCGCCACCGGCCACCTCCTCGCCGTCCGCTTCTGCAACCCCGAGGAGGGCGAACGCCGCGCCGCCGAGCACCGGGTCCGCGCCGAGTCGCGACGCGCCCGCCGGACCGTCGCGCCGAGCAGCCCAGTGACTGTCGAGGCAAAGCCCGGGCTCGGCGCAACGCCCAACGGCGCCCCACCGCCGGCCGGAACCTCGCGTGTGGTGCGCGAGCCCATCGCGCCGCGTTCGAGCGACGAGCTCGCCCTCAACCCCGACTGCAACTTCGATAACTTCGTCGTCGGCCCGAACAACCGCCTGGCCCACGCCGCCGCAACCGCAGCAGCGGCAGCCCCCGGCGCCGCCTACAACCCCCTGTTCATCCACGGCGGGGTCGGCCTGGGCAAGACGCACCTGCTTCAGGCCATCTGCCAGCGCGTGCGCAGCGACCACCCCGACGCCACGATCCTCTTCATCTCCTGCGAGGGGTTCACCACCCGGTTCCTCGAAGCCGTGCAGGCCGGCGAGATGGCCGACTTTCGCCACCGCTTCCGCGATGTGGATCTGCTCGTCATCGATGACATCCACTTCCTCGCCAAGCGCGACCAGACCCAGGAAGAGTTCTTCCACACCTTCAACAGCCTCTACCAGGCGCGCCGGCAGATCATCCTCTCCTCCGACGCCGCCCCCGATGAGATCCCCGACCTCGAGGAACGCCTCGTCAGCCGGTTCAAGTGGGGTCTGGTCGCCTGCATCGAGGCGCCCCCCTACGACACGCGCGTCTCCATCGTGAAGAACAAGGCCCAGCAGCGAGGCGTTGAGCTCCCCGACGAGGTCGCCTGCTTCATCGCCGCACGCATCGACTCCAACATCCGTGAGCTCGAGGGCGCCCTCACGCGCGTCCAGATGCAGGCGATCGTCAACGAGCGCCCGAT
This sequence comes from Phycisphaerales bacterium, assembly GCA_043101835.1. Classification (GTDB taxonomy): domain Bacteria; phylum Planctomycetota; class Phycisphaerae; order Phycisphaerales; family UBA1924; genus JBICHM01. The sequence goes on from JBICHM010000206.1 coordinate 6,528, forward strand.
CACCCTCCCGATCGCGGAGGAGGCCCTGGGGCCCGCCGACCCGAAGGCCGGGGCGCCGCGCATGACCATCGAGCACATCGTCGAGGCCGTCACCGACTACTTCGATGTGCCCCTCAGCCACCTTCAGAGCAAGAAGCGTCAGCGCTCCATCGCCCTGCCGCGCCAGATCTGCATGTACCTGGCGCGCGAGCACACGCGCTACAGCCTCGAGGAGATCGGCGGCTACTTCGGCGGTCGCGACCACTCCACCGTCCTGCACTCGGTTCGCACCATCGCCGAGAACCGCAAGAACGACGCCGATCTGGACGACTCCATCCGCGCCGTCCAAGGGCGCCTCGCGAGCGTCGCCGCCGGGCGAGACGCCTGACAGACGCCGGTCACCTGCGCTGCTCGCCACTGTGGACAAAGTGTGGAGTTGGCGGCGGCGCACGTCGCATGTGGATTGCGCAAAGGGCCCGTGAGGGCCGTCACGCCGCGTGGCGCGTCCGCCAGCGACGATCCCGGAATCGGCGCGACACCGCGGCGACAGGTTCTCCCGACAGCCGAAACCGCAGAAATACCCTCCCGGAGGGGGGTTGCGCGCTCGACCCCAAGGCAGTCCACATTGCGCCAGTCGTTACTACGACGACGACGAAATTGATCTTCTGGAGTCAGGGATGAAGACCCCGTGTCGACAACCCCTCCAGGGAGAACCCCGCAAACCACCGCAATGAGGGGGTGAACTTCACTCGGCCCCCGATGTGGAAAACCGGTGGGCGAGGACCATTGAAGGGGGTCGTCCGGAATCCCCCTTCTCTCGGCGGTTTTTGTCCAGGGCCGGCTGGCATGTTGGGCACCAGACCGT
>JBICHM010000207.1:0-2515 GCA_043101835.1 Phycisphaerales bacterium
GTCTTGCCGCAAGCGTCCTTGGGCATGGGATGGCCGTGCAGGCCAAAGCGTTTTCGGTACATCAGTCTCGTTCCTGTTCGGTGGTGGCGTCGATGCGGACGCGTTCGTAGTAGTCACGCTCGATGTCGGCGAGGACGTCGATGCCGGTGGGCTCGAGCGGGGGTTCCGGCGGTGGCTCGATCTTTCTGCGGCGCCGGCCGTTGTTTCGGTGCAGGTCGAGCGCGACGGTGTCGCAAACGTGGCGACCCTCGACGTAGACCAGCGGAAGTTTGCTGAGGTCGGCGGGGTCGTAGCGAAGCTCGACTTTGCCGCGCACCTCGGCGGCGACTTCGACGAACCCGCCGCGCCACCGGATCGTCCCGTCTTTGCGCACGGTTCGGCGGTCGCGGTGCATGAAGACTTCGTCGAGGTTGACGTTCAGCGGAACGCTCCGAATGTGACGGTCCTCGGAGAGGAGATGCTCCCGGGGCTTTCGGCCCGTGGTGGAGTGCCGTCGCTCGTGATAGTCGGCGTGCAGCCAGGCCCAGTGTTTGGCGTTGAGGTCGGCCAAAGACAACGGTGTCGCCGGCAACTCGTCCCCGACTTCTTCACGCCAGGTTCGGTGGAAACGCTCGATGGCCCCCTTGGCTTCGGCGTCCCGCACCTTGGTGTGCAGCAGGTGCACGCCAAGCTCGGCGCAGATCGTCCGCAGCGAGTCTGCGATGAAGGCCGAGCCGCGGTCGACGTAGTAAGTCCGCGGCAGCCCATGGCGCATGAAGGCCTCCCGTAGCCCGTGCTCGTGCGCAACGGCGCCCTCGCTGAGATAGAAGGTCGAGTGCAGAGCGAAGCGCGTCGCGCCATCGAGCTGCGTGAGCAGGTACGACTTCACCAGCCGTCCTTCATGAACCACCCGAGGACCATGCATCGCGTCGGCGAGCCACAGGTCGCCGGCATGTTCGGGTAGAAACGACCGACGCTCGACGGCCGCACCTTCGCGCTTGGGTTGGCTCGAGATGCCCGCCGCGTGCAGGACTCGATGCACGGTCGAGCGCGACAGAGTCCCGGGCTCGACCCGGCCGGCCCGCTCCAGCATCTTGATGATGCGGCGGATCGACCGGCGTGGCCGCTCGCGTTTTGCCCGTAGCACCAGGTCTACGATTTCCGGGGCGAGTGAGCGGCTCTTGCCGCTATCGACTCGATGATTCGGCATGAGGCCGGCGAAGCCGTGACGTTGGTACGTGCGGTACCAGTTCTCGATCGTTCGGGGCGACAGGCGTACCAGCGCGCCGTCGGGCCGCTCGTGGATACGGCCAGCCGCGAGTTCGAAGTAGGCCCGTCGATCGCCATGGCGAAGCCGCGCGCTGATCAGCGGCCCGAGCACGCTCAGTCGCCACAGCGCGAGTTTGTGACGGTCGTCGTCGTTCATGCCTCGGATCTGCCCGAGACCTGCGGCCACTTTGGGTGGGATGCACCCGAGCGCCGCACCGACGCCGTCATTTCACGCGTCTCACATCACGCGCACTCCGTACGCGAGCCTGTGCACCAGTGCAGCGAGCCCGGCCAGGTTGCCCAGACCACCCATCGCGTCGACGACCTCACCTCGGGCCGGTTCAGGTCCGAGTTCTGCGACGGTTCTGGCGTGCTCCTCCGAAGAGGTCGTGAGCAGGCGTGTCAGTTTTCGACCGCAGCTGCGAAGTCGAGCTCGCCACCGCCGTCGCGTTCGCGACGGTACGACGACCCGCTCCGTCTTGTCGGTAAGCAAGCTCGCCGCGACGGTCGACCACGCTCGCCGCAACCACCGAGCAAGGAAGGCAGGGAGGATGCTCCAGACTGCCCGGCATTCCTTGACCGCGCATGCGTACCGGCGCACCCAGATCACCGGCGGCCAGCCAGGATCGCCCTTGGGTTTGCGCTCGCGGGTATCGTGCGCGTGCATCCGTCCGCCGCATCTTGGGCAGCGCTCGGGCCGGTATCCATCGGGGTCGGCGAATCGGGCCTCGTGCTCCTTCAAGCTCAGCACCTCGTCGGCGATCAGCGTGCCGCCCTTCGGACTGGACGAACGCCCGCGGTCGAGGCATGGTGGCGCTGGAGGCCGGGGATGGGATGGTCCCGTCGGGCGTTGGAGAGTTTTCACAACACCGCAATGCCGCCCGGCCTCCTCTTCGTCGAATTTCTGGCGGTCTCTCGTGGTGACGCTCGTCCCAGCTCGCTTGCGGGATTGTGTCGTTGGCTCAGGACCGGTTCACGCGATCAGTGCGGGACAATCTGGTTGGGCTGCACGCTTCCAACTCGGTATGGAACACTTGCGGCCGTCCAGGCCGACCCCGATCGCCATGTAGGCGGACTTGCGGCGAACGCTTCCGCCATCGCGCACGCGCAGGACGAGGGCGTCGAGGTAGACGATCGGCCAGATGGCGGCGAGAGGCCGTCTGCGCCACTCCTGGACGTCCTCGAGCACGGCGTCGGTCACCCTCGAGATCAGGTCGGGCGAGACCTCGGTGCCGTAGAGTTCGGCGAGGTGTCCTTGGATCTCGCG
>JBICHM010000208.1:0-4954 GCA_043101835.1 Phycisphaerales bacterium
CGCGCCCGGTGCGGACGCCCCGCAACTCGCCCTTGAGGTGCTCGAGGGCCTTGTCCAAGCGCTCCTCGGCGTCAAGCAGGATGGTGTCCGGGTCCATCGGTGGGGCTCCATCGGGTGGCGGCGCCGCCGGACGCGCGACCGGGTCGTCGCGCAGCGCCGGGGCGGCTGGTTCGGGTGCGAGCCGGGCATGATACCCAACCGGCCACCGCCGACACGACCCCGGCCCGCCTGCCCCGTGCCCTGATCACCCGTACCTTGATCACATGTGCGGGCGATACACCCTCAGCACCCCGGCCGACATTCTTCAGGCCATCTTCCGCGTCACCGAGTGGGTGCGCATGCGCGCCCGCTACAACCTCGCCCCGATGCAGGATGCGGTGATCGTCCGCGCCGGCGCCGAGGGCGACACGCGCGAAGCCGCGCTGGCCAGGTGGGGCCTCGTACCGCACTGGGCGGACGACCCGTCGATCGGCGGGCGCATGATCAACGCGCGCAGCGAGACCGCCTCGGGCAAACCCGCCTTTCGCGATTCCTTCCGGCGCCGCCGCTGCCTTGTCCCGGCCGACGGCTTCTACGAGTGGCAGGCCACCGAGGCCGGCAAGCGCCCGATGCTCATCAAGCGTCCGGACGACCAGCCCCTCGCCTTCGCCGGCCTCTGGAGCGTCTGGCGTCCGAAGGACGCGCCTGCCGATGCGCCCGAGCGCCTCGAGACCTACACCATCCTCACGACGAGCGCGAACAGCGCGCTCCGTCCTATCCACGAGCGCATGCCCGTCATCCTCGATGCGCGCGATTTCGACGACTGGCTCGACCCCGGCGCCACCGTGGAGGGGCTTGAGGCGCTCCTGCGCCCCTGCCCCGACGACGCGCTCGCCATGCACCAGGTCAGCACCCGCGTCAACAGCCCGAAGCACGACGACCCCTCCCTCATCGAGCCGGTGGGGGAGGAGGGCGAGCCCGGCGAGCAACGCTCGCTCTTCTGAGACCGCGTCAGTCGTCGGCCAGCGCCGCGTCGATCGCCGCGGTCTGCGCCGACATCGCGCCCGCGGGGATGCGTCCGCCGTGCCACAACCACAGCGCGATCCGCTTCACATCGGCCGCGATCATCACCAGGCATGGCAGCACCACGAGAATCAGCACGGTCGCCGAGATCAACCCGAACGAGATCGTGATCGCCATCGGGATCAGGAATCGCGCCTGGAACGACTGCTCGAGCATCAGCGGGCTGAGGCCCAGCACCGTGGTGATCGTCGTCAGCAGGATCGCGCGGATGCGCGCCCGCCCCGCGGCGATCAGCGCATCGTGCGCGTCCAGCCCCTCGCGCCGCTTGTGGTTGTAAAACTCCATGAGGATCAGCGAGTCGTTCACCACGATGCCGGTGAGCGCGACGAATCCGATGAGCGACAGGATCGTCATGTCGAAGCCCAGCAGCCAGTGCCCCCACACGACGCCGATCATGCTGAAGGGCACCGCCATCAGCACCGCGAGCGGCTGCACATACGAGTGGAACAGCCACGCGAGGATGAGATAGATCATCCCCACGGCCGCCAGCATGCCGATCGGCAGCGTCCGGAACGAATCGGCGACTTCCTTCTGACGCCCGCGCGGGATCACCGAGACGCCCGGATGGTCGGCCTCGATTGCGCGCAGCGTCGCACCGAGCTCGCGCGTCACCTGCTCCGGGCTGACGATCGAGTTGTACACATCCGCGCTCACCGTGATGGCGCGCCGGCGGTCGAGGCGCCGAATCGAGGCGTACCCCTCCGCATCGCTGATCTCCACGACCTCCCCGATCGGCACGGGCCGCCCGTCCGGCGTGAAGATGTACAGCGATTCGATCGCCGACAGGCTGCGCCGCGACGATTCGTCGAGCTTCACGCGAACATCCACATCCTCCCGCTCGCCCGCGAAGGTGTGCGCCTCGATGCCGAAGACCGCCGCGCGCATCTGCAGCGCCACGCTCTCGGTCGTGAACCCCAGTTCCTGGGCGCCCGGGCGGAGGCGCAGGCGAAGCTCGCGCTGCCCCCGATCGACGTCGACCGAAATCGAGTGCACGCCCTCAAAGTCCTCGAGCGCCGCCATCACCGCGTCCGCCGCCTGCTCGATGCGCCGCTCATTCTCGCCGACCAGCGTGTAGGTGATCCCCGGCCCCGCCGGCCCGCCCTGCACCTCCTCGAAGCGCAGGCTCTTCACGCCGGCCAGCGTGCCGAGTCGCGCCCGCAGGTCATCGATGATTGCATCGCTCGCGCGATCGCGCGCCTCCACCGGCACGAGCTCCAGCACCACCTGGCCGATGTGCGACTGGTTCACCCCGCCCCGGCCCTCGGGATCCTGCTGCGAGCCCACGAGGCTGAAGACCGTCTGGATCTCATCGGGCTGCAGCTCGCCCGCCGTCGCCTCGATACGCCGCACGACCTCCTCGGTCTGCGCCATCGGCGTGCCCACGGGCATCTGCAGGTTCACGAACACCGTCTCGCTGTCGGCCGACTGCAGGAACACGAACGCCACGCGCCCGCCCGCCACCATGCCCAGCGATCCGAGCAGCACCGAGATCGCGATCGCCACCGTCCGGTACCGCCGGCGCAGCGCCCGCTCCAGCACCCACGCCAGGCGCGGCGCCAGGAAGTCATTGAAGAAGCGCGTCCGCCGCTCGTCGATCCGCTGTGCAAGCCGGTCCAGCCGACCCTTCCCGCGCCGGTCTGCGTGCTCGAGGCTGTGTCCCATGTGCGCCGGCAGGATGAGCAGCGACTCGATCAGCGAGATCGAGAGCGCACAGATCACCACCAGCGGCAGCGCGCCCATGAAATCGCCGATCTGTCCCTCGATCAGGCGCAGCGGCATGAAAGCCGCGATCGTCGTCAGCACCGTCGCGACGACCGGCCACTCCACCTGGATCGCGCCATTGATCGCCGCCTTGAGCGGCGGCTCGCCCCGCTCGTGCCGGCTCTTGATGTTCTCCGCCACCACGATCGCATCATCGACCAAGAGGCCCAGCACGATGATCAGCCCGAACATCGTCAGGAAGTTCAACGTCAGTCCGATGATCTGCATGAACGCCAAGGCGCCCAGGAGCGAAATGATCAGCCCCACCGTCACCCAGAGCGCCACGCGCGGCGCCAGGAGCAGCATCAGCGTGCAGAACACGAGCACGCCGCCCCAGAACGCGTTTCGGCTCAGCAACTCCAGACGCTGCGACACGAAGCGCGAGATGTTGTTGTGCAGCGCAATCTCGCCTGGCGGCTTCGCCTCGTGCGACAGCCCCAGCTCGTACGCCTGCACGCGCGGCGGGAAGTTCTCCGCGTCACTCGCGAAGGCCAGCCGCTCCGGCAGGTTCATCCGCAGACCGTCCCCGCGACGCCCGACCACATAGGCCCGAACCAGGTCCGCGATCTCCACGACGTCCTGATCGCCCTCGGCGTAGATCGTCAGCGACACCGCCGGCTGCCCGTTCAGGCGCGTCGCGATATCCACATCCTCGAACCCCTGCGTCACGCGCGCGATCTCGCCGAGACGAACCGGGCGTCCCTCCGGGCTCGCGACCACGATGATGTCGCGCACCTCCGCCGCGATCTCTTCGGCGCCGAGCGTGCGGATCGCCACGTTCTGCGACGGAGTCCGCACCGCGCCGCCTGGCAACTCCGCCATCGCCTCGGTCACCTTGCGCGACACCTCGACGAGGCTCACCGAGTGCTTCAGCAGCGCATCGGGGTCGACCTCCACCGAGATCTCGTCCGTCCGCACCCCGCTGATCGCCACCGTCCCCATCCCCGGCAGGCTGCGCAGGTCCTCGCGCATCCGCTGGGCGGCGTCCTTCATCGTCCGCTCGTCGGCGTCGCCGAAGAGCGTGACCGTGATGACGGGGATCTTCGGCTCCAGTTCCTCCACGATGATGCGCTCGGAGCGCTCCGGAAGATCCTGCAGCGCGTCCACCTCGCGCTTCACGCGCGCCACCGCGTCATCGATCGGGTACCCGTCCACGAACTCGATCGTCAGGTTCGCCGCGCCGTCGACGATCGTCGTGTTGATCTCCTTGACGCCGCGCAGATCCGCGATGCGATCCTCGATCTTGATCGCCAGCGAGTCCTCGATCTCGTCGGGCGAGGCGCCCGGGTAGGGGGCCGCGATCGTCACCAGATTCGGACGAACTTCGGGGAAGAACTCGCGGCGCAACCCGGCGCCGAGGATCAGCCCCGCGCCCACGATCGCCAGCATCACGAGATTCGCAACGACTGGACGACGGACGCCGAAGGAGGAGAGGCTCATTCCGCCGCCCCGTCGAGGTCGGACGCCGCGCGAACCGGAGCCCCCGGCTCCAGGTCCTGGAAGTTCGACACGATCACCCGGTCCCCCGGCGCCAGCCCCTCCTCGATCACCGCCCACTGGGTCTCGCCCGCGACCAGATCCGGGAACGCCGCCTCGATGTGGTACGACACGCGCACCGGGCGCGGCTGCGCCAGGCCCGACCGGTCCACCACCATCAGCCGATCACCCACGATCGCGGTGCGAGGCACGAGCAACTGCTCGGCGGCGTCCGCCGCGAAGATACGCGCCGTCACGAACTGCCCCGGCAGCAGAATGTCCACCCCTTCGAGGCGCGGCTCCTGCTCAATTTCCACAAACACCGTCGCCGTGCGCGTCGATTGCTCCGCCTCCGGCGCAATCCGCGCGATCCGGCCTGTCCAGGTCCGGCGCTCCGGCCCCTCCGCCTCCAACTCCACCGGGTTCCCCGGGCGCAGGCGCGCCACCGCCGACACCGGCAGGCGCAGCGGCGCCTCCATCGTCCGCAGATCCACCAGGCGCGCCACGCGCTGCCCGACGTTGATGCGCTCGCCTTCCTGCACATCCACCGCCTGCAGCACGCCGTCGAACGGCGCCGCGATACGACAGCGCTCGAGGTCGAGGCGCGCCAGGCTCGCCGTCGCCCGCTCGCTCTGGATCTGCGCCTCCAGCCGCG
>JBICHM010000209.1:0-10026 GCA_043101835.1 Phycisphaerales bacterium
CCGGGAGGAACCGTGCTCGCCGTGGATGTCGCCGACGGGCTGCTCGAGCGCGCCCGGGCGCACGCCGCGGCGGAGGGGCTTCACAACCTCGAGACACGCGCCGCCGACATCACCGCCATCGACCTGCCGGAGGCGCCCTTCGACGCCGTCCTCTGCGGCTTCGCGATCTTCTTCCTCCCCGATATGGACGCCTCGCTCGCGCGCCTCTGGTCGCTTGTCGCGCCCGGCGGCGTCCTCGCGCTGACCACTTGGCGCGAGGGCTTCTGGCGCCCCGTCCGCACCATACTCCACGAGGAACTCCAGCGGATCCGCCCGGATCTCGTCAGCCCGTCGCGACCGTGGGAACGCGTGCGCGACGAATCCGGCGTGCGCGCGCTCGTTGCGCGCGTTGGCCTGCCCGCGCCGACCGTCGAGACGGAACCACGCCGCCAGGCGATCGACTCCCCGGAGGACGCCTGGGCACTCGCCCTCGGCACGGGATACCGCTGGAATCTCGAGCAGCTGGCGCCGGGCGAGGTCGAGACGCTGCGATCACGCGTCGTGGAGCGCGCACGAAGCGAGCGCGTGCGCGGCTTCGACACCACGGCGATCTACGCCGTCGTGCGAAGAGACCCTTGACGGCGCCGGGCGCCGGCGCGGTACACTCCGGCTTCATGGCCACCGCCTGAACAACCCGGCAGCGTCCCTCCCGCCCGGCGTGCGCGCTGGTTCGGGGGGCCGGCGATGCGTGCGCGCCCCGATCGGTCGGACGTGCGCGCTCGCCCCCGATGCGCCGGGGCCACCCGTGACCGAGCGAGATTCGTCGCACGACGGCGCGCCGCGTGGGCGTCGTCACGGGTTCTCCATCTGATGTCTGACGACTTCCGCCGCGCCCCCGGCGCCGGCTTCACCTGCGTCCACTGCGCGCGCTTCGTGCCCGCCAAGGCGTGGGGCACCAAGCACCGCAACCACTGCCCGCACTGCCTCTGGAGCCGCCATGTCGACGATGTCATCGGCGACCGGCGCAACGCCTGCGCCGGCCCGATGGCTCCGGTCGCGCTGGAGGTGCGCGCCGGCGCCGAGTGGGCCATCATCCACCGCTGCCAGACCTGTGCCGCGCTGCGCGCCAACCGCGTCGCGGGCGATGACCACGAACTCGCGCTCGTGGCCCTCGCGCTGCGGCCGCTCGCGCACCCGGCGTTCCCGCTCGACAGGATCGAGCCCCGATGACAACGTCTCGATGCACGCGCCGATCAGATCCGCTCGAAGGCGATCTCCATCGACTTGAACTCGGCGCCGTCCGGCCCGGCGAACCAGGTCTCCATCGTGTGGCGGTTCTGGTCGAGCACGCGGAAGACCGAGCGCTTCTGCATCGGCTGGCCCGTCTCGGGGTTCGTCAGCGTGCCGACCATCGTCCACTGCTCGGCGCCGTCGTCGTAGTGGCCCGTCTCGGTGTGCATCATCGTGGAGGCCGAGTCGATCCAGAACCCTTCCCACCGGCCGTTGGCGTCGTTGTAACCCCAGTACCCGCGTCCCGCGAACTGGCCGAAGGGGCCGGCGTCGCCGTCGCCCCGGTAGGTCTGCTTGAGGAAGCGCCCGCCGAGGTCCCACGAGTTGACCATCGTGCCGGTCATCTCCATCGGATCGCCGGGGCCCATCCACATCTTCACCGCGGCGCGGAACTCGCCGGCCATCGGCTTCATGCGCGAGTGGTGCGCGCCGAGCGAGTCGGGCGTCTGCTTCAGTTCGACGCGCGCGAACTCGATGGGCGTCAGCGCCGCCGCGCTTGCGCCGGCGGCGCGCTTCGTCGCGGTCTTGCGGGCCTTCCCCGCGACCTTCTTGCGCGCGGGCTTCTTCGCCGCCTTGCGCGCCGGCTTCTTCGCGACCTTGCGCGAGATCTTCTTGGCGGTGCGCTTCTTCTTCGATGCGGCCTTCTTGCGCGTCGCCGGCTTCTTCTTCGATTTCACGGCCGTCGTGCGCTTGCGCGTGGACTTCTTCTTCGCCATGGCCCCTCGTCCTTTCGGCGGCGCCGGTCGAATCTGCGCTCGGCGCCGGTGTGCGATGTCCCCGGAACGACCCCAGCATGCTGCCGCGCGCACCGGACAAACGCCAGCGCGAATCGGCAACCACGCGCGCACCGGCGGGTACCCCTCCAGCGGCGCGCCCATCGGCGCTCCCCGCTTCGGGCGCAACCGCCCAGGGGGTTTCCCGCATGCGAATCCGCCCCGCCCTTGCTGTCGCGACCCTCGCCATCGCCGGCGGAGCGCTCGTGCTCCGCGCTCGCGCCCAGCCCGAGGGGCCCGGCGCGGCTCTGCATGCGGCCATCGTCGAGGCCAATCGGGAACTCGAACGCCGGTTCCGCGACGGCGACCTCGCCGGCGTCGCCGCCATGTACGCCGACGACGCCCTCCTGCTCGGCCCCGGCCCGACACGCGTCGAAGGGCGCGACGCCGTGGACGCGTACTGGACGCGCATCGCCGAGCCCGTGGATTGGACGCTCGAAGTCTTCGAGGTCCGCGGCGCCCGCGACATCGCCCACCAGCTCGGCCGCTCCACGCTTGTCGTCGGTCGGCCCGACTCCGACGACACCCACACCAGCGTCGTCGACTTCGCCCTCGTCTGGAAACGCGCTGCCAGCGGCGAATGGCGCATCGCCGTGGACGCCTACTGGCCCGAGAACCCTTAGCGGAGATCACGCCATGCCGACTCCCTCCTCCCGACGCGCATTCGTCATCGCCGCACCTGCCGCAGCGCTCGGCGCCGGCGCCCTGCTCCGCCCGCGCGCCGTGCGCGCCGACACCCCGGCGCCGCCCTCCCCTGCGCATGACGCATTTCCGCGCCAGGACCCCGACCTCGTGCGCCAGGCGGTGGGCTGGTCGCATGGGAACATCGACGGCCTGCGCGAGCTGCTCGCCGACCAGCCCGAACTGGCGAAGGCGTCGTGGGACTGGGGCTTCGGCGACTGGGAGACCTGCCTCGGCGCCGCGAGCCACACGGGGCGCGTCGAGATCGCCGAGCTGCTCCTCGAGCACGGCGCCAGGCCAACGCTCTTCAGCGCCGCGATGCTCGGCCAACTGGATGTCGTGCGCGCCTTCGTCGAGGCGCAGCCCGGTGTGCAGCGCCTGGCCGGCCCCCACGGCATCAGCCTGCTGCGCCACGCGCAGGCCGGGCGCGAGCGCGCTGCGCGCGTGCTGGCCTACCTCGAGTCCCTCGGCGACGCCGAGCCCGACCTCGGCGAGCAGCCCCTCTCGACGGCCGACCGCGACCGCCTCGTCGGCGAGTACGCGTGGGCGGACGACGATCGCTCGCGCTGCGCCGTCGAGATCCGGCGTGAGATGCTCTTCTTCACCCCCGCCGACGCCCCGGCGCGGGGGCTCATCCACCACGGCGACCTGGCCTTCTCGCCCGCCGGCGCGCCGTCGGTGCGCATCGTCTTCACGGCGCCGCCGGACGGGCCGGCCGCGAGCGTCCGCATCACCGGATCGGGCGCCGATCTCGTCGCGAAGCGCATTGTCGGGTAGGCTCGCGCGTGCAGAGGGGAGATCGCCCATGCGCATCACGCTGACCGAACACATCGACGCCCCGCGCGAGCGCGTCTTCGAGATGAGCAGCGATATCGGCGCAGCGCCGGATCGCATCAGCGGCATCAAGAAGGTCGAGATCCTCACCGACGGCCCAATCGGCAAGGGCACGCGCTTCCGCGAGACGCGCGAGATGTTCGGCAAGGAGCACACCGAGACGCTCGAGTTCGTCGCCTTCGACCCGCCCAGGTCCTTCGGGATCGACTGCGAATCGTCCGGGGTCCTCTTCGTGTCGCGCTTCACCTTCGAGTCCGATGGCGCCGGCACGCGCGTGACGTTGGACATGCGATCGAAGAGCCTCACGATGAAGGCCCGCTTGATGGCCCCGATGATGCTCCTCTGCAGAGGCGCCGTGAAGAAGGCGATGCGGCAGGACCTCGCCGGTATCAAACGCGCGGCGGAGCACGCTTCGGAGCCGGCGATCGCCTGAGTCGCCACCACTGCCCATCACCTGTCGCCGTGCCGCCCCCCTTCACCGTCACCGACCCCTTCGCCCCGCGCCCCGTGCGCCCCGGCGCGCTGCTCGAGCGCGCCGGCTGGCGCATCAAGCCCTGCGACATCACGCTGCCGGGCGAGGCCATCGACGAGGCCGACTACGCGCGCGTCCTGCCGCTTGCGCTCGATGCGCTGCCGTCGCCGGCGCAGACCGAGCGCCGACCGGGCGTGGGGTTCTGCATCCGGCACCAGGGGCGGGGCTGGTCGTACTTCGTGCTCTGCTGGTGGGACAGCGAGAACGAGCTGCCCATCCGCATCTGGACGCGCGAGCGGACCCGCGCCGGCGCGTGGGCGCCGGCGCGGCCTGATCAATCGATCTGCGTGTGGGACGCGCAGGTGATCGCCTTCGAGCGCGATGCGTATATTCGGCATGTGCTGGCGCAGCCGGAGGCGCCGGATCTCGACAGGTACCTCGCCGACCGACTGGAGATCGGATGACGATTCGCCGCACGCTCGCCGCGCTGCTGCTCGCAGGCAGCGGCTTCGCGCTCCACGCCTGCGCCACGGCGCCTGATCGTCAGGGCGAGACGCCCGCGTTCCAGCATCTCGACGACCCGTCGCTCGAGAACACCATCGTGGTGGCGCCGGGCGTCATCAGCGGCGGGCAGCCCGAGGGCGACCAGGCGTTCGACTCCCTCGCCGCGATGGGCGTGCGCACGCTCATCAGCGTTGACGGCGCACGACCCGATGTGGAAGCCGCCGAAGCCCGCGGCATGCGCTACATCCACCTGCCCATCGGCTACGACAGCGTGCCCGCCGAACGCCGCCTCGAACTCGCGCGCGCCCTGCGCGACGCCGAGGGGCCGGTCTTCATGCATTGCCACCACGGCGTGCACCGCGGGCCGGCCGCGGCGGCCGCGGGCCTCGCCACGCTCGGCGTCATCACGCCCGACGATGGCGCGCGCTTCCTCACCGAGGCCGGCACATCACCCTCCTACCCCGGCCTCTTCGCGAGCGTGCGCGCCAGCGACGCCGCCGCGCCCGAGACGCTCGCCGCGGTGCCGGGCGACTTCCCGTCGGTCGCCGAAGTGGGGGGTTTCGTCGAGGCGATGGCGATCACTGACCGCGCCTTCGAGCACCTGAAGCTGCTCGCGGCGACCGGCTGGAAGGCGCCGCCGGAACACCCCGACCTCGTCGGCGCGGCGGAGGCGGGCATCCTCGCCGACTCGCTCCGCGCCGCCCGCGACGACGACGCGCACCCGAGCGACGCCGACCTCGAACGCCGCCTGGTCGAGAGCGTGTCGCTGGCGTCGCGACTGGAAGCGATGCTGGTGGCCGGCGAGCACGACGCGGCCGCGGCCCTGCTGCCGGCCATCGAGGCGGATTGCAAGGCGTGCCACCGGGTCCATCGCAATGTCCGATAATCATCTGGCGAGCAGAATCCACCAGAAGCGTCTACCCTGTTCTCGCGTGTGATATCTGTCCGTGCCGGCCGGGAGTGGCCGGCGCGCGGTCACGCCGCTCAGGGAGAAAGGAAACCATGATGCTTCGCGCCACCGTTGTGCTGGCTGCGTGCGCCCTGCTGTGTGGCGCCTGCGGCGAGCAGTCCCCCGAAGACGCCGCCACGACGTCGCCGTCGAACCCACCCTCGACGGAGCAGCCGACTGCGCCGGCGAACTCGATGAACGCCAGCCCGTCCACCGCTGGCGACGCCCAGCAGGCCGCCGACGCGGCGCAGGACGCCGTGGAGGATGTCGCGCAGCAGGCCGAGGAGACGGCGTCGCAGATCACCGACGACATGCGCGCCGCGATGACCGGCTACCTCGAGCAGTTGTCCGCCGCCATCGGCAGCCTCGAAGGGATCGAGAGCCAGATGAGCGCGATGACCAAGTCGCCGGAGCTCAAGTCGATCATCGATCAGATGCAGGGCTTCCGCGATCAGTTGGGCGCGCTGCCCGATGAGACGCTCACGGCGCTCAAGTCCGAGTTCAGCGCGCAGCTGAACGGCCTGACCGAGCGCCTGCAGCAGGAGATCGACCGGATCTCCAGCAACCCGGATCTGGCCGGCACGCTCGGCGAGCTCCTCCAGCAGATTCCGTCGCTCGGCTGAGCGATCTGCAGCGTTGTGTCCCGCTCCGCCGGCGAGTCGTCTGTCGTGCGCGCGGATCTGTTTCTTCATGCCTGACGGCGCTGGGGGCAGCCGTCGTCACCCCGTAATCGTGAGAGATCTCAATGCACATCCCCATTCCAATGTTCCTGCTCCAGGACGCAACGCCTGCCGACGCCCAGCAGGCCGCCGAGGCGGCCGGTGACGCGGCCCAGCAGGGGGGCGAGTCCTCCGGCGGCATCACGGAGCTTGTCAGCGATCCGTCGCAGGTGATGGACCTCTTCGAGACCTACGGCATCCCGGCGATCAAGGCGCTCGTTCTTCTCTTCATCGCCTACCTCATCGCAGGCTGGGCGAAGCGCGTCACCACCGGCACGCTCAAGAAGGCGAAGTTCGACCTCACCCTGACGAAGTTCCTCTCGAACCTCGTCCGCTGGGCGATCCTGATCCTCGCGATCGTCGGCATCCTGGGCATGTTCGGGTTCCAGACCGCCTCCTTCGCGGCGGTCATCGGTGGTTCGGCCCTCGCCATCGGCCTCGCGTTCCAGGGATCGCTGAGCAACATGGCGGCGGGCGTGATGCTGCTGGTCTTCCGGCCCTACAAGGTGGGTGATTTCATCAACGCCGCGGGCGTCGCCGGCGTCGTCAACGAGATCGAGCTGTTCACCACCACGCTCGACACGCCCGACAACCGGCGCATCATCGTGCCCAACGGCAGCATCTTCGGCGCGACGATCGAGAACGTGAGCCACCACCCGACCCGTCGCGTCGATGTGAATGTCGGCGTCGAGTACGGCGCCGACATCGACAAGACGCGCGAGGTGCTCATGAAGGCCGCGTCCGACATCGAAGGACGCCTGACCGACAAGGAGCCGGTCGTCTACCTGACCGGCCTCGGCGCCAGCAGCGTCGACTGGGTCATCCGCATCTGGGCGAACTCGGGCGACTTCTGGCCCGTGAAGGAGCGCCTCACGCGCGCCGCCAAGTACGCGCTCGATGAGGCCGGCATCGGCATTCCCTTCCCGCAGATGGACGTGCACCTGTTCAAGCAGGACTGATCGTCCTGGCAACGCAGCGACCGATTCCGCGGCCGGCGCGCCCTCGCGCCGGCCGCGTTTTCATGCGCCCCCGCCGTCGGCTATCCTCAACTGACACGCCGGATCGTGGGGTTGCTCGTGGGGAGCGTGCGGCTCGGTGCGGCGTCGATGGCCTCCGCACGATGTTTGACGCCGAATCACTCACCTCGCCCGCCGCAGCCGGCATCGCGCTCGCCCTCCTCTGGATCGGCGAGGGCGCCGCGCCCATGTTCCACCACGACGGAGCGCGCGTCCGCCACCGCCTGCGGAACATCGGGCTCGGCCTGCTCAACGCGCTGGTCACCGGCGCCGGCTTCGCGGCGCTCACCTACGCCGCGGTCCAGACCTTCGCCCGCAACGACCTTGGCGTGCTCCGCACCGTCGAGTTTCACTGGGCCATCGAGTGGGCCATCGTCTTCTGCCTGATTGATCTCTCACACTACCTCTTCCATGTCGCGGCCCACCACGTGCCGCTGCTGTGGCGCATGCATCTGGTGCATCACCACGATCACGACATCGATGTGACCAGCGCGATGCGCTTCCACACGATCGAGATCGCCGTGCAATGCACGCTCATGCTCGCCGTGTACGCGCTTGTGGGCGCTTCGATGGGGCAGATCCTGCTCTACGAGGCGGTCCTGCTCCCGGTCGCGATGTTCCACCATGCGAATGTGGCGATCAGTGAGCCGATCGACCGGGTGCTGCGCCTCATCATCGTCACCCCCCGCATGCACTGGGTGCACCACAGCCGCTGGCAACCCGAGACCGACAGCAACTTCTCCGCCGTGCTGTCGATCTGGGACCGCGTCTTCGGCTCGTACCGCTGGCGGCGCGATCCGCACACCATCGACTTCGGCCTCGACGGCTACGACGATGAGCGCTCTCGCACCCTCACCGGAATGCTGGCGGCGCCCTTCGAGCCGGTCCGGAGCGAATACGGCGTCGCGCCGGAGCGCGGCGCATCGGCGCCCGTCCCGCCCCTGCTCGCGCAGCCGTTCCTCGCACTGGGCGTGGCCTTCAGCAGGTGGCGCCGGCGCCGGCGCATCGCGCAGCGCCGCACCGCGCGCCGCGGCTCGCTGCGACGCGTCAGCGCAAACGCATGAACCAGCGGTCGAAGCGAGGCATGTAGCCTCGGTCCGGATCGACGCTCAGCGCGACATACCCGCTGCGTCCATACAGATCGCCGCGCGTCGCGAAGCCGAACACGCGCGAATCGCGGCTCTGATCGCGATTGTCGCCCAGCACGAGGTACCGGTCCTTCGGGATTGTGATCTCGCCCACCGGCGGCAGGTCCGGCAGGCTGGGCGTAAACGCCACGGCGTGGGAGCGACCGGGCAGGCGCTCGGTGAGGACCTCCACCCGCACCGTGCGTCCGTCGGGAAGGCGCTCGGCCCGCCCCTCCGGCTCCCCCTCGTACCGCACCGGCGCCCCGTTGATCACCAGCCGCCCGTCGCGCACCGCGATGCGATCCCCCGGCACGCCGACAACGCGCTTCACGAGCCGATCGCCGCTGTCGGGCGAGCGCAGCGTGATGATGTCGCCGCGTGCCGGCTCGTCCCACTGCGCGATCCACAGGCGCGTGAAGGGCACGCGAAGCCCGAACGCCAGCTTGTTCACGAAGATCCGATCGCCCTCGAGAATCGTCGGACGCATCGATCCCGACGGCACATCATTCCAATCGGCGATCACCGATCGGATCGGCGCCAGGACGCCGATCACGACGACAAAGGGCACGACGTTGCGTCGGATCCACCGCCAGACGCGTGCGCTCCGCGTCCTCGCCTCCTGCTCGGGTGTCGTCGTCTTCGCCATCGGTCGCCTCCTTCGCGTTCCTGCCGGAGTGTCTACCCGGATGCGCCGCCCCGGTTGATCCGGCGGGCCATTCGGGGCCGCGAACGTCGGAGCAGGACCGCCCAGCCGCTACGCTTTGCCCATATGGCCAGCGATCCCACCGCCGCATGCCCGTTCTGCGACCCGCGCGCCCGGTGGCGCGACGACCTTCTCATCGCCGAGAGGCCGGGCGCGTGGCTGTACCTCTGCGACGATCAGGCCTTCCCGGCGTGGTCGGTCGCGATCGCGAAGCGCCACGCGACGGACCTCTTCGAACTCGAGGGCGAGGAGCGTGCGCAGTTCATGGCTGCGTGCGCCTCGCTCAGCCGCGCGGTCCGCGTGGTCGCCGGCGCCGCCCACATGAACTACGCGTCGCTCGGAAACGTCGTGCGCCACCTGCATGTTCATTGCATCCCGCGCCGCCCCGACGACGGTCACTGGGGCGCCGCCCCGTGGCCCCACGAGACGTCACCGACCGACCCGGGCCGCGCCCGCGAGACCATCGCCCGCCTCCGCGAAGCGCTCGGCTGACGCGCACCGCAGGCCGGCCGACTATCATCCTTCCTTCGCCACAGGCTCGTGCGACGGCGCCGCGTCGGCGCCGGCGCGGAGCGGAGACGGAGCCATCGCGCCGTGGGGTCGAACGCCGCCTTCGTCGTGACGCTGCTGGACACCGGCGCCCGCGCCGTGGCGTCGAGCGCCGCCGAGACGCTGCTCGAGCGCCACCCCGAGCTCGAGGCGCGCTTTCAGCCCGACCCCTTCGCCGGGTGGATGGACCACTTCACCGGGCGGATCGGGCAGCTCGCCGCAGCGATGAGCGCGGGCGCACCGGCGCTCTTCGCCGCCGACATCGCCTGGGCGCGCGCGGCGTTCGAGTCCCGCGATGTCCCGGTCGACGACCTCCGCGCCAGCCTCGACGCGCTCGAAGCAGCGGTCGATGACTCGCTGCCCGACCACGCCCGCGGCGCCTGCGCGCCGTGCTTCACCGCCGCGCGGAAACGCCTCGACGAGCAGATCG
>JBICHM010000210.1:0-2607 GCA_043101835.1 Phycisphaerales bacterium
CGCGCCCATCCCCCACCCCGAGGCCCACGCGCCCGCGGCGCGCGCTCCGATGCGCGCCCGGGCGCGTCCGCCCCCCACGCCGGCGCCAGCCATTCGTGCACGCAGCCGCGCGCCAGCCGGTCCGGCGCAACCGGCGCCCCCTCCGCCTCGCCCAGCCCGAGGTGCCCCAGCGCATCGACGCCCTGCGCCTCCCCGAGGCGGTCGAGGGCCGCGACGAGACGCCCCAGACGCTCGCGCCGGCCGACCGGGTCGCTCGAGATGGCCGCATTTGATCGCATTTCGTTAGGGTATCGTTCCGCATCGCCTGAGCAAGCGCACCGCGTCGAGTTCGGGAGAGTTCGTTCGGGGGTGAACGGGCGGCGTGCGCCCGGCGCGCCCCGCGCCACACAGAACCGTGTGTCATCTGTCCGAGACGCCGCTCGCACCGCGCAACACCCACCAATCTGTGGACCGATCTGTCGACCGACCGGGGCGCGGCGCGCACGTGACGAAATGTTCCGGCGCGCCGTGGCAGGAACGTCCTACGCCGGCCTGCGCCGATGCGCACGGTTGCGCCGCGCAGATGCGCACAAAGTTTTCGACTCGCGCGCACCAATGGCGCGGACCTGCTCTATGCTGCGCACGGTTTTTCTCCCCTCACGGGGCCGGCGGTCGGGTTTCCCGCTGCCGGCCCCATTTTTCTGCGCGGTTAGCGTCCGACCTGGACCGCGGCGCGCGCCGCCGCGTCGCGATGCGCCTGCACGACGGCGCGCAGTTCCGCCGGCAGCGAATCCGCGACGGCCAAAGCTTCGTCGAGCGTCGTCACCGCCTCGTCCGCGCGCCCGTTCTCGAGCAGCGCAAGACCGAGGGTGTCGAGGAAGTAGACGAGGTCGGACCGGCCCGATGCGCGCGCCTCGCGCGCGGCGTCGGTCGCAACGGCCAGCGCGAGCGCCGGGCGACGCAGCGCCGGCGGCTCGATCGTGACGAGGGTGTACGCGACGCCGTTGCGCTCGTGGAGGCTGAGGAACGCGCCGCCAACGCCGGACTCGAGGCAGGCGACGATCTTCTCGCGCAGCGCGAGGTCCAGCGCCGTCCAGCCGACGATGTCGGTGTACCCCGCAAGCAGAAAGGCGGCGCCCATCGTGACCGCGTGGCCGGGGCCGAGCACATCCGCGGCGCCCTCGAACCCGGCGGACAGCAGCGGCAGGCCCGCATCGGGACGGCCGGCCTCGATGAGGGCGCTGCCCAGATGGATGCGCGACCGGAGAGCGTCCGGGTGCATGGGCCCCAGGACGCGCTCGCGGCGTTCAAGGGACGACCGCAGCGCGACGACGGCCTCGTCGGTGCGTCCCAGATCGGCGAGGCGCACGCCGAGGATGTCGGCGGCCATGATCGCGCCGGGGTGCTCGGGGCCCTTGGCGGCCTCCCATTCGAGGAGGTTCTCTTCGAGGAGGGCGATGGACTCCTCGTGCTCGCCGCGCGCGCCGAGCAGGATGGCGAGGTTCAGCTTGGCGGCGAGGCGCACCTCGTCGTCCGGGTCGAGGCGTTCCTCGACGAGCGCGAGCACGCGACGGCGCAGCGCGACGGCCTCATCGGCGCGGTCCATTCGTTCGAGGAGCGCCGCGTGGTTGCCCATGACGCCAATCGCCTCGCGCCCGCCGGCGATGGCGCTGCGTTCGTAACGGGCGATGGCGAGTTCGCTCTCGCGGAGCGCTTCGGGCAGGCGTTCCTGCTCAATGAGCGCGCCGGCGAGGTTCGCGAGCACGCGCATGGCGTCGGGGTGCGTCTCGCCGAGTTCGGCGTCTCGGATCGGCAGCGCCGCGCGGAACTGGCGCTCCGCGCGCGCAAAGGCGCCGAGCGCCATGTACGCGTTGCCCAGGGTGTGGTGCATCGTCGCGCGCGTGGTGGGGCGTCCGGCGTAGGCGCTCTCGAGCGTGGCCGCGGCGTCGTCGAGCATCGCCGCCACCGTCGTGTCGGGGCCGCGCTCGCCGGGCTCGGCCGAGGAGATCGTATTGATGAGAAAATCCGCGAGGTAGCGGGATTCGTCGAGCGCCGTGACGGCGGCGTTGCGCTGCCGGCGCGCCTCGGCGAGACCGGCAAGCGCAGTGGCGAGCCCGGTGACGAGGGCGAGCGCCACCAGCGCCGCCGCGCCCACGGCGACGCGGTGGCGGCGCACGAACTTGCGCGCCCGGTAGACGCGGCTCGGCGGCCCGGCCTCCACCGGCGCGCCGGCGAGGAAGCGGCGCAGGTCGGCGGCGAACGCGCCGGCGGACTGGTAGCGCCGCGTGCGGTCCTTCTCGAGGGCGCGCATGACGATCCAGTCGAGCTCGCCGCGCACACGCCGGGCGGGCAGGCGGTGGTCGGGCGCGCCCGCGTCCGGGCGCGCGAGGCGCACCGAGGGGCGGACGGGCTCCTCCTGCGCGAGGATCTGCTGGAACTCGTTGAAGGTCGCCGCGCGCAGGCGCTCGTGCGCAAAGGGTGGCGTGTCGGCGAGCATCTCATAGAGCAGGACGCCCAGCGAGTACACATCGCTCCTGGTGTCCACCGCGCCCGGCGACATCGACGCCTGCTCCGGCGACATGTACGCCGGCGTCCCGATCAGGCTCCGCTCCTCGGTCACGATCGTCT
>JBICHM010000211.1:0-8639 GCA_043101835.1 Phycisphaerales bacterium
TCTGGGCGACCTCGGGGTGGATGTCGCCGTGGCGGGCGCGTCGCAGGCGGAGCGCTTCCTCGGCGAGGGGGATGCCCTCCTGGGCGCGTCCGAGGTTTCCGAGGGCGCCAGCGCGGTTGTTGAGCAGGAGCGCGAGCTCGAAGGAGTCTTCGCCGTGGATATCGCGTTTGATTTCGATGGCCTGCGCGAGTGACTCCTCGGCGAGGGCGAAGCGGCCCGTGTAGAGGCCGATGAGGCCGATGTTGTTGAGGGTGATGGCGAGTCGGTCGCGCCGCTCGGTGTCGGTGGCGTTCTCGTCGAAGTCGCGGAGGATCTCGAGGCGCTGCATGGCGCTGTCCATGCGTCCGACGGCGAGGTCGACAAGGGCGAGCGCGTTGAGCGTCTGCATGGTTTCGCGATGCTCGGCGCCGAGGGCGCTCGCACGAAGGTCGTAGGCGAGCGTGAGCTGATCGCTGGCGCGCTCGTAGTCGCCCAGGTTGTAGTAGGCCCAGCCGAGGGTCTGCCGGATGGCGCCTTCGACGGCGGGGTCGTCGGGAAAGGAGAGGGAGGCGGGGTCGGCGGCGAGTTCGAGGGCTTCGGGGATCGTGGTGTCGCGTCCCTGCGGGTTGACGGTGGGGTCGGCCTGGGCGAGGACGCGGTTGAGGAACTCGTTGACACGCTCGGTGACGAGGCGTTGGCGTTCGGCGTCGGCGAGTGCCGCCTCCGCCGCTTCGCGCTGCGTCTGTTCCGCGGCTGCGAGTTGCAGGGCCTCGCCTTCGGCGCGCGTCGCACGCCACGCCTGCAGACTCGTGGCGCCGGCGCCGATGACGGCGACGAGGAGGAGCGCCGCGGCGGCGCCGACGGCGCCGGGGCGGCGCGCGGCGAACTTGCGCAGCGCATACCAGGTCGTGAGCGGGCGCGCCTCGACGGGCTCGCTGCGCAGGACGCGGCGCAGGTCCGCCGCGAGCTCCGCGGCGGACTGGTAGCGGCGCTCGGGCGCTTTCTCGATCGCGCGCATCACCACTGCGCTGATGTCGCCTCGCAGAGCGCGATCGATCGAGCCGGGGGATGGCGGGTCGACTTCGCGGACATGCCGGAGGGTGTCTTCCAGCCCGAGTGTGGCGGTGTCGAGGGCGGGTCGGTTGGTGAGCAACTCGTAGAGCACGAGGCCGAGGGCGTAGACATCGCTGCGCGCATCGACGCCGTCGGGATCGGCGCCGGCCTGCTCGGGGCTCATGTAGGCGAGCGTGCCCACGAGCTGGCCGGGGCTGGTGGCGAGGGTCTCGCTGCGGAGTTCGGGGGCGGTGGCGCGCGCGACGCCGAAGTCGAGGACCTTGGGGGCGCCGGTCTGGTCGACGAGGATGTTGCCGGGCTTGAGGTCGCGATGGACGACGCCGACGGTGTGGGCGTGGTGGACGGCCTGGCAGACGGGGAGGAAGAGCTCGACGCGCTCGGCGGCGTTGAGGCCTCGGGCGGTCGCTTCCTGCGTGATGGTGCGCCCGCGCACCAGCTCCATCGCGATGAAGGGGGTGACGCGCCCGGCGGACTCGGCGACGCCGGCTTCGTACACCTGCGCGATGTTGGGGTGGCGGAGGCGGCCGAGGAGGAAGGCCTCGAACTCCATGCGCCGGCGCATGGTGTCGGTGGAGACGAGCGCGCGGAGGGCCGTGACGGCGACTTCACGCCGCGGGTTCTCCTGCTCGGCGAGGTAGACGCGCCCCATGCCGCCTTCGCCGAGGGTGGAAACGATGCGGTAGCGTCCGATCGACTCGAGCGGGGCGTCGTGGTCGGCGATGGCGCGGTGGACGGCTTCGAGGTCGGCGTCGCCGACGCGCGGGGGTGTGTTGCGCGCGGTGTCGTGGGAGAGAAGGGATTCGACCTCGGCGCGGAGCATCGGATCGCCGTCGCACCGGGTGTCGAGCGCCGCGGCGCGTGACTCGGGCGGGAGATCGCAGATCTCAAGGAAGATCGCCGATGCTCGTTCGTACCGCTCGCGCGCGTTCACGAGTCGTCGACTCCGAGTTCGCGTTCGAGCCAGGCGAGCGCAACGCGCCAGTCGCCCTTGACGGTGCGTTCGGAGACGCCGAGTGCGCGAGCGCACTGCTCGACGGTCATGCCGCCGAAGCAGCGCATTTCAACGATGCGAGCCTGGCGTTCGCTGAGTTCGGTGAGGCGTTCGATGGCGTCGTCGAGGGCGATGGTGTCGACGATGCGTTCTTCGCGGGACGCGGCCATATCGGGGTGGAGGGTGACGCCGCGTGCGCCGCCGCCGCTTTTCTGGGCGTTGCGCGCGCGGGCCTGATCGATGAGGATCTGTCGCATCACGCGCGCGGCGAGGGCGAGGAAGTGGGCCTCGCACTCCCAGTTGGACTGCGACTGGTCAACGAGGCGGAGGTACGCCTCGTGGACGAGCGCGGTGGGCTGGATGGTGCGCCCGGGCGCCTCGCGGCGCAGCTGTGCGGCGGCGATGGCGCGGAGCTGGTCGTAGAGCAGCGGGATCAGTTCCTCGGCCGCGGCGCCGTCGCCGCCGGCGAAGCGCGTGAGGGCGCGTGTGGTCTGTTCCCTGGGCGCGATCATGGCGTGCGCGGTCTCCGGAGGGGTTCATCGGAGTCTACTGCGCGATGGCGCAGATGCGACCTTGCATCGGGTTGGTCCGTGAATCAGACGGTCCAGGCGCCGAGGAGCAGGCCGAGATCGGCGCCGTCGACCGTGCCGTCCTCGTTGAGGTCGGCGGCGGGGCCGGGCGTGCCCCATGCGCCGAGGAGGAGGCCGAGGTCGGCCCCGTCGACGACGCCGTCGCCGTTGAGGTCGGCGGGCCGGGGGGCAGCGCTCGAGAAGGTCTCGACGGCGGACTCACCCGCGCGGACACCGGTGGCGCCGATCGAGATGAGGTCGGTGTCGCCGTCGCCGTCGAGGTCGCCGCTGGTGATGAGGAAGGGCTCGGCGCCGGTGTCGACGGGCGCGGTCGGGGCGAGCGCAACGCCGCCGGCTTCTCCGGGGAGGAAGTCGTTGCGGAGGACGGTGATGGCGCGCGGGAAGCCGGAGACGAGCGCGACATCGGGGTCGCCGTCGCGGTCCCAGTCGACGCTCTCGATGGAGCGGAGGGCGGGGCCGACGGGGAGCTGCACGGCGGGGAGGAAGCCCGCGGCCCCGGGCGCGCTCGTGTTGAGGAAGACGGAGACCTCGGACTGCATGGAGCCGTCGGGCTGCATGACTTCCTCGGCGTTGGCGACGAGAACGTCGGGGCGGCCATCGGCGTTGAGATCGGCAATGGAAGCGCGGATCGGGCCGTTGCCGGCGGGGAATCGCAGCGGGGCTTCGAAGGCGCCATCGCCACGGCCGCGCAGGATGATCATTGCGCTGGCGCCGGCCTGGCGGAAGCCGCTGAGCGCCGCGGCTTCATCGTCGTCGGCGCTGACGACGACATCGGTCTTGCCGTCGCCATCGACTTCGGTCGGATCGACGGACTTGGGGCGGCCCTCGCCGATTTCGACGGTCTCGGTGAGCGTGAAGTTGCCTGCGCCGTCGTGGGTGAAGGTCATGAGCGTGCTGTCGAACTCGTTGACGACGAGGAGATCGAGGTCGCCGTCGTTGTCGATGTCGGTCGCGGCGACATCGCTGGGGCCGTCGCCCGTGGCCAGCGTCTGGTGCTGCTGGAAGGTTCCGTCGCCGTTGCCCAGGAGGATGCTGAGGGTGTCGTCGTCCTTGTTGACGACGGCCGAGTCGGTGAAGGTGGGCGCGTTGAAGTCACCGACGGCGATGGCGACGGGGTTCACGCCGACGGGCGTCTGTACGGGGGTGAGTCCGCTGAGGCGAGCGATGTCGTCCACGGAGCGCCCGTCGAGCGCCGCGCCCTCGAGCTTGGCAAGGTCGGGCGCTTCGATGGGCGCTGTGCCGCCGGTCGTCAGGATGACGATGCTGCCCTGTCCGCCCGTGCCGGTGTCGGGGACGATGACGGCGATGTCCGGATCCCCATCGGTCTGCTCGTTGAATGATGCGACGCGCGCATCGACGGGCACGCCGTTGATCGTCGTGGATTCGGGGTTGTCGAAGTCGGGGGAGCCGGAGATCGATTCCACCTGGACGACGACGAGGGTGTCGGCGCCGTCGGGAACGGAGCGGACAACGAGGCGGTTTGTGCCGGGGAGCGCGGGAAGGAGGCTGACGGCGAACTGATCCTGCACTGTCGGTGCGCGGAGGATGTGGAAGCGGTCGCCGAGGACCGGGGCGACGCCGGGCGCAAGCGAGAATCGGAAGCCTCCGCCGAGGCGCGCCGACAGGTCGAACTCGAGCGCGGCGGGTCCGCCGGGCGCGGAAACCTCGTCGCGGCTGATGTTGAGACGGGTCTGCGGGGCCTGGGTGTAGGCGCGCGTGCCGGTAAGCATGGCGTCGTCGTCGAGATCGAGCGAGGAGCGTGCGACGCCGGCGCCGGCGGCTTCGAACCAGATGAGCTGGTCGTCAAAATAGGCGGAGCCGAGGATGTCGAGGTCGCCGTCGTTGTCGAAGTCGGCGGCTTCGACGGCGCGGGGGTTGTCGCCGCGCTCGGGCAGGACGCGCAGGGTGAAGCCGGGCGTGGGCTGCCCGTCGTTGGCGAGCCAGACGAACTCATCGGTCCGGGAGCCGGCGGTGAGGATATCGGTGTCGCCATCGCTGTCGATGTCGGCGAGGCGGAGCCAGCGCGGCGCGTCGATGGCGCCCTGCTGGATGCCGCTGGCGGGGCCGTCGGGGTCGTCAATGATGACGTTCGAGGTCCACGATGGCGGTGCGCCGCCGAGGTTCTCGTGCCAGACGATGGCGTCGTCGTTGAAGGAAACGGTGACGACGTCGGTGTCGCCATCGCGGTCGATGTCGGCGCCGGCGATGCCGAAGGGGCCATCGATGGCGCCGGCGATGAAGTGCTGGGTGAATGCAGGGGTGGTTGCGCCGTCGTTCTCGAACCACCAGGCGCGATCGCCGCCGTTGTCGGCGCTGAGGAGGTCGGGGTCGCCGTCGCCGTTGACATCGGTGACGGCGACATCGAGCGCATCGATGGCTGTGGTGGTGGCGGTGATGGTGTTGAAGGTCGGAAGAGCGCCGCCGAGGTTCTGATAGACAAGGACGGCGCCGGCGCCGCGCGTGCCCGCGATGATGTCGATATCGCCGTCGGAATCGACATCGGCGGCGGCGACGGCGTTGGCGCCGGGGCGTGCGCCGTCGATGACGCGCTGGGTGAAGCTCGTACCCGCGGCGTTGTTCTGGTACCAGACGAATGCGCTCGCGCCGGGGAGCGCCGCCACGATGTCGGCGAGGCCGTCGCCGTTGACATCGGCGGCGGCGATGCGGGAGGAGCCCCCCACCGCGACGCCGGTGGCGACGTTGCGCAGGAGGAACGCGGGCGTTGCGCCGCCGAGGTTTTCGGCCCATCCGATGGACTGATCGAGGTTGGAGGCGAACGCGAAGTCGCGATCGCCATCGTTGTCGAAGTCGGCGGTCGCGAGGGCGACGGGGCCGTCGGCGAAGCCGCTGAGCGCGAGCGGCCCGTCGGGATCTTCGTCGAT
Organism: Phycisphaerales bacterium; assembly: GCA_043101835.1. Taxonomy (GTDB): domain Bacteria; phylum Planctomycetota; class Phycisphaerae; order Phycisphaerales; family UBA1924; genus JBICHM01. Next base: position 5,517 of record JBICHM010000211.1, read on the forward strand.
GAGATGCTGGAAGAACGCGGGCGGCACGCCGCCGACGGTGACGGCGCCGTCAACGCTAGTAAGGGCGTTCTGCGCGAGCGTCGTGGCCCCGCCGAGGACAACGCCATTGGGACCGACGATCGCGAGGTTGGCGCCGGCGGCGACGTCGAGCGCGCCGGTGGCGGTCTGGGTGACGGCGTCGCCCTTGATTACGATCGGGTTGTCTGCGGGGGCTTCAACGAGGCCGCCGAGGGTGATGTCGAAGCCGGGCTCCGATTCGAGCGAGCCGTCGGGCGCAAGGGTGATGCGGAAACCGGCGGGCTGTTCGATGCGGTCGGTGGAGCGCAGCTGCACGCCGACGCCGTTGTAGTCGACGGGCGTTTCGACGCCGAAGAGCCCGGCTGCGGCGAGGATCTCGTCGCCCTGGTTGGCTGCGGCGAGGGCCGCGGCGATGGTGGAGAACTGGGCGCCGGTGGTGAGATTGGTGACCGGTGCGCCGGTGACGCCGTACCAGGCGATGGTGTCGTCGAGGAACGACGCGGCGACGATGTCGAGGTCGCCGTCGCCGTCGATGTCGCCGGTGTGGATGTCGCGGACATCGTCGGCGCGATCCCAGATGAGTTCGCGCGCGAAGGTCGGCGCGAGGAGGCCGTCGTTGCGGAAGAGGACAATGCTGTCGTCCTGCTCGGCGGTGGCGACGACGTCGAGGTCAGAGTCGGCGTCGATATCGACGATGTGGACCATGCCGGCGCCGGCTTCGTCGAGCGAGAGGGGGACGACGGTCCAGGTCGGGGCGCCGCCGAAGGGTGAATCGTTGCGGAACCAGAGGACGCGTCCGTCGCCGTAGACGGCGCCGACGAGGTCGGTGTCGCCATCGCCATCGAGGTCGCCGGCCTTCACGGCGCCGGGGTTGATGACGGTGGTGGTGATGGTGTTCTTGACGAACGATGGGACTGCGCCGCCGCTGCTGCGGTGCCAGGCGATGGTGAAGTCGCCCCAGGACGCAGCGGCGACATCGGGGATGGAGTCGCCGTTGACATCGGCGATATCGACGCCGATGGCGTTGGTGGCGGCGGTGTCGATGACGCGCTTGGTGAAGCCCGCGCCGGTCTGCTCGTACCAGACGATCTGGCTGTCGCCGAAGGATGCGGCGGCGATATCGAGCAGTGTGTCGTTGTTGAGGTGTCCGACCACGACATCGATGGCGAGGCTGATGGCGGTGTCGATCGCGTGTTGGGTGAACGTGGGCGCTGCGCCGCCGGAGTTCTCGAACCAGAAGACGCCGTTCTCGAGTGAGGCGACGACGATGTCGAAGTCGCCATCGCCGTCGAGGTCGGCGACGTCGAGGTTGCGGCTGCTGCCGATGGTGCTGGAGAGGATGATGGGCGTGAACGCGGGGCCGGCGCCGCCGTCGTTCCGCCACCAGGTGAGGTTCCCGGAGGAGCCGCCTTCGATGATGTCGACCCGCCCGTCCTGATTGAGATCGAAGGCGTGGGCGGTGCGCGCGGCGTCGGCGGTCGTGGTGACGATGTGCTCAGGCCAGAACGGATTGCCCTGGGCGCCGGCGCGCGCAGCGAGCGCAAGCGCGGCCAGTGTTATCGCGCGGCGAAAACAGCACGCCATCGTTCTGGCTCCCTCTCCGAGCCGGCCATGGTGCGACCCGTGGGTGCAGCCTACACCGGCGTCCGGCGTTCGCGAAGCGCAGATGGCGTGTTTCCGGGCGAAACCCCGGGGTGTCGGGGCGAGGCGGTTCACGACTGGTCTCCGCGATAGCGGGCCAGATCGTCGTCGATGCGGGTTCGGAGTTCGTCCGTGTATCGGTCGTCGGCGACGCCCTCGAGGGCGTTGCGGGCCCGGCGAGCGGCTTCGAGGGCGGCGGTGTCGTCGCCGAGGGCCCAGTGGGTGGCGGCGAGTTCGGCGATCGCCTCGGCGAAGTCGCGCCGGATGTAGGCGTCGTCGGAGTCAGGGGCGCCCGCATCGGTGAAAAGATCGACCCCGGACCGAATGGTCGGCAACGCGCCCGCGGCGTCGCCGGACTCGCGCATGGCGACGCCCATGGCGACGCGGATCCACGCGATGTCGGGGCGGAGCGCGATGCGGGACGCGTCGTCGCGCAAGGCGCCTTCGAGGAGTTCGAGCGCTCGTGCGTATGTCGAGACGGCTTCCCCGTGTTCGCCCGCGGCGGCCTGCGCATCGCCGAGGCGCCGGAGCGTCATGCCGTAGTCGACGGTGAGCGCGGCGTTGTCGGGGTCGTCCTGCACGGCGGCGCCGGCGAGCATGGCGGCGCGCTCGTAGGGCCCGATGGCGCCGGGCGCGTTCTCGCGGTCCCAGAGTTCGATGTCGCCGAGTCGCTGGACGACGAGCAGGAGATCGCGCCGGGCTTCGGTGTTGGCGCCGTCTTCGGTAAAGCGCGTCTCGGCGATGTCGCGCGCGAGACGGAGTTGTTCGGCGGCTTCGTCGATGCGACCCAGCGCCATGAGCGGATCGGCGACGAAGTAGTGCGCCCACATGAGGTCGCGCCGGGCGAGGCTGGATTGCGGGTCGGCGGTGACAAGGTCGGCGCGGACGCGCCGGGCGCGCTGGTAGTGCGTGAGCGCGGCGTCGTTGTCGCCGCGCTCGGAGGCCAGGCGACCGAGGCGGAGGTGCACGCTGGAGAGGTCGCGCTGGAGTTCGAGGTCGCCGGGGCGCCGGGCGGCGAGCGCTTCGCGGACATCGACGGACTCGTTGAAGAGCGTCGCGGCTTCGGTTCGTTCGCCGGTGCGCCGGAGCACGTCGCCGTAGGCGAGGAGGCCGTCGGCGAGTTCGCGCTGCACATCGTCATCGGCGGGATTGTCCGAGGCGAGCGCGCGCCGGATGCGCAGCGATTCTTCAATGTGGTCGCGCGCCGCCTGCGTGTCGCCGGCGCGCCGGAGGGCGTCGCTGAGCTGGGCTTCGCTGATGGCGAGGCGGCGCTGGGCGATGACGCTGTCGGCTGCGTCGGCGGCGAGGTCGGCGCGGATGTCGCGGGCGCGTTCGAGCGCGGCGACGGCGCCGCTGACATCGCCGACGTTCCCGACGAGGGACTGGCCGAGGATCTCGCCGAGGCGCTGGTAGCCGTCGGAGACCTCGTTGAGGATGGCGGGGTCGCCATCGGCCTCGGCGGCG
>JBICHM010000212.1:0-6763 GCA_043101835.1 Phycisphaerales bacterium
CTGCGGCGTCCCCGGGCCTCGGCGAGGGTGGACGTCGGGTCAGCCTCACCCAACTCGCGCCCGACGCGTTTCCGGACGCGCCCGCCGCGGCGGCGCTCCGGGCCGTGCCCGACCTGGATACCCGCTTCGGCCGGCACGATCGGTTGCTTTATGCCACCGACGCCTCCCTCTATCAGGTGGAGCCGCTGGGCGTCGTTGTGCCGCGCACGGTGGCCGCGCTGGAGCGCGCCGTCACGATCTGCGCTGCGCATGCGATGCCGATCCTCCCGCGCGCCGGCGGCACGAGCCTCGCCGGGCAGGCCGTGAACCGCGCCGTGGTGATCGACACCTCTCGTCACCTCCGCGCGATCCACGATGTGGATGTTGAACACCGACGCGTGCGCGTCGAACCCGGCGTCGTGCTCGACCACCTCAACGAGGAACTGGCGGCGCGCGGCACCGGCCTGTTCTTCGGACCCGATGTCGCCACCAGCGCCCACGCCTGCATCGGCGGCATGATGGGGAACAACTCCGCCGGTGCGCGATCCATCCTCTATGGCCGGACGGTCGAGCATGTGCTCGGGATCGATGCGGTCCTCTGCGATGCCGAGGGGCACGCGGTTCGCCTGCGATTTGACGAGGGCGCTGCGACGCGCGACGAGCGCGTCCGCGCGATCTCCGAGCGCGTCGCCAAGGTCGTGCGCCGCAACGCCCCGCAGATCCGCGAGCGCTTCCCGAAGACCACACGGCGCGTGGACGGCTACAACCTCGACCTGATCCTCGATCAGGTCGAGTCCGGCGGCGTCGAGGCGATGAACCTCGCCAAACTGCTGGTCGGCAGCGAGGGCACGCTGGCGGTGACGGCGTGCGCCGAGCTCAACCTCGTCCCGGCGGCGGCGGCTCGGGCGCTGGCGGTCATCGCGTACCCGACGCTGCGGGATGCGGTCGAGAATGTCGTCGCGATCCTCGACGCGAAACCCAGCGCCGTCGAGCTGCTCGATGACATGATCATCAGCCTCGCCCAGCGCAATCCCGAGCACGCGCGCAATGTCGAACTGCTGCCCCATATCGACGGGCGCCCACCCGGGGCGGTGCTGTATGTCGAGGCGCAGACCGAGGGCGAGGCGTCGGACCTCGACCGCACGCTCGAGCGCATCTGCGCCGCGGCGCCTGGGCGGTCCGTCCACATCCACCGCACGCAGGCCGAGATGACCCGCGCCTGGGCGCTGCGCAAGGCCGGCGAGCCGCTGCTCCACGGCCTGCCCGGCAACCGCAAGCCCATCACCTTCATCGAGGACACGGCGGTCGATCCGGGTCGCCTCGCGCGGTTCGTGGAGGCGTTTCGGCAGCTCTGCGAGCGCCACGGCACGACGGCCTCCTTCTACGCCCACGCCTCCGTCGGCTGCCTGCACATCCGCCCGCTGCTTGACCCGCACGACGTGGCCGATCGCGAGCGCATGCTCGCCATCGCGCAGGAGGCGACCGACCTCGTTCGTGCGCACGGCGGCGCGCTCTCCGGCGAGCACGGCGATGGACGCGCTCGCAGCCCATTGCTCGAACGCTTCTATGGCGACGAGCTCATGGAGGCATTCCGCGAGATCAAGCGCATCTTCGATCCGCGCAACCTCTGCAACCCAGGCAACATCGTCGGCCCGCACGAGGAGCCCGACATGCTCCGCGACTTTCGCGTCGCGGCGTCGAAGGCCGGCGAGCACGCGGTCGCGTCCGTCGACACCTTCTACGACTACACCGAGCAGGGAGGGTTCCTGCACGCGGTCGAGCAGTGCAACGGCGCCGGCGTCTGTCGCAAGACGCGCAGCGGCACGATGTGCCCGTCGTATCGCGCCCTGCGCGATGAGCGCCACGCCACGCGCGGGCGCGGCAATGCGCTGCGCCTGGCCATTACCGGGCAGTATCCCGAGGGCCTCCGCCCCGCCGGCGAGCCGCGCTGGGACGATCCCGACACCGTCGAGACGCTCGACCTCTGCCTCTCCTGCAAGGCCTGCAAGGCCGAGTGTCCGAGCAACGTGGACATTGCAAAGCTCAAGGCCGAGTACACCGGCCAGCGCAACCGCCGGCGCGCACTGCCGCCTGTGCGTGATCTCGCGATGGGCAATGTGCGCACCTTGATGCGCATCGCGAGCGTCGCGCCGGGTGTCGTCAACGCCGTCAACCGCAGCGCACTCTTCCGGCTCATTGCAAATCCGGCGGGCGGGCTGGCGAAGCAGCGGTCGTTGCCGCCGGTGGGCCGATCGGTGGAGGGGTGGTTCCGCAGTCGCACCTGCGCCGGCGACCGCCCGCGCGTCGGGGTCTTCCACGACTGCTTCACCGGCTACGGCGAAGGATCGATTGCGAAGGCGTGCGGCGCGCTGCTGGAGTCCTTCGGCTACGAGCCGGTGCTCGTCAGCGCCGGCTGCTGCGGGAGGCCATTCCTCTCGCTGGGTCTGCTCGAGCAGGCGCGCCGGCAGATCGAAGCGACCGGCGCGCGCCTCGACCGCGCGCTGCGCGACGAGCGTCTCGACGCGATGCTCGTGCTCGAACCCTCGTGCCTCTCGGCATTCTGCGACGACTGGCTCTCGCTGAAGTCGGGGCTTGCGCCCGAGGTACGCCGGCGCATCGCCGGCTGCGCCGTGCTGCCCGAACAGTTTCTCGACGAGCGTTGGGACGAGCACCCGAGGCGACCCGAGTTGGCCGGCACTGGCGCCGAGGCGCTGCTGCACACGCACTGCCACCAGAAGGCGCTGGAGGGACCCGAGTCGAGCGCCCGTTTCCTGCGACGGCTGGCCGGCGAGAATATTCGCGTCCTCGACGCCGGGTGTTGCGGCATGGCCGGCGCCTTCGGGTACAAGAAAGCCACCTACGACCTCTCCGTCGCCGTCGGCGAAATCGCCCTGGCCCCGGCCGTCCGCGCGGCGCCGGAGGCGACCGTCTGCGCATCCGGCACATCGTGCCGCCATCAGGTGCGCGACCTCACCGGCAGGCGCGCCCTGCACCCCGTCGAACTCGCCGCCTCGCTCGTCGGGGCGCATGACCCGGAGCCTCACCGATGAGCGATACAAACCGCGCCACGATCCGCGCCGGCGCCCCCGCCCACAACCCCTGGCTGCTGCACGTCGCGCCATTCCCCGTCGGCGACGCCGCGGCGTACCTCGAACTGCCCGGCAAGGGGACCGCCTTCATGGTCCGCGACATCGAGGCGGCACGCGCGAAGGCGGCGAAGATCGCCGACCGCATCGTCGTGCCCGCCGACTTCGCCCCCGATGGCGGCCTGCCCAGCGACCGCGACATCGCCACCGCCATCGCCACCGCCGAGTTCGTGCGCCGCGAAGGCGTCAGCGAGATCTGGGCCGACCGCTCGCTCCCATTCGTCTTCGCCGATGCGCTCCAGAAGGCCGGCGTGGCGGTGCGCTGTGACCCCGAGATGGGCGTGCGTGAGCGGCGCATGAAGTCGTCGCGCGAGATCGACTGCCTCCGCGCCGCGCAGCGGAAGACCGAGCAGGCCGTCGAGTTCGCCTGCCGCCTGATCGCCCGCGCGACGCCCGATGCGCAGGGCGTCCTCCAGCACGAGGGCGCCCCGCTCACGAGTGAGCGCGTCATCGGCATGATCAACATCTGGCTGCTCGAGCACGGCATGGGCGTCAGCAACAGCATCGTCGCCGGCGGCGCCGAGGGCGGGGACTGCCACAACCGCGGCGCCGGCCCGCTCCGCACCGGCGAGCCGGTCATCATCGATGTCTTCCCCATGGACCCCGCCACGCACTTCTTCGGCGACTGCACGCGCACAGTCGTCCACGGCGAGCCGACCGGCGAAGTCGCGACGATGCACGCCGTGGTCGTCGAGGCGAAGCGCGCCGCGATCGCGATGTGCAAGGCCGGCGTCACGGCCGAGGCGGTGCACCGGGCCGCGATTGGCGTCATCGAGAAGCACGGCTACACCCGCGCCTTGCCCCCCGAGGGCGCCGGCGCGGAGTTCACCAGCATGCAGCACGGCACGGGCCACGGCGTTGGGCTGGATGTCCACGAGCCGCCGCTGCTCGATGACGGCGGCCCCGAACTGCTCCCCGGCGAGTGCCTCACCGTCGAACCCGGGCTCTACAACCTCGTTCTCGGCGGCGTGCGCGTCGAGGACATGGTCCTCGCCGGCGACGGCGGCTGCGACAACCTGAACTCGATCCCTGAGGGGCTGGACTGGTCCTGAGTCTCAGGCGCCGGGCCGCTCGTACCGGTCGAGGTGGCATTCGTAGATGTCCACATCGAGCACGCGCCCGAACTTCTCGCCGACGCGATGCAGCGTGCCGATGCGGACGAAGCCGAGCGACTCGTGCAGGCGCCGGCTCCCTTCGCGTGTGGACTCCATCCGCGCCAGCAGCACGCCCAGTCCGGCGTCGCGCCCGAGGCGGATGAGTTCGGCCAGCAGCGCCCGTCCGACGCCGCGTCCCTGCGCATCGTGGCGTACATACACCGACACTTCCGCGGCCCGCGCGTACCCGCATTTCGGCGACCACGCCCCGAGGTTCGCGAAGCCGAGGACGCGCCCGTCATCATCGAGCGCGACGATGCCGGGATGGCGCGCATTCGTTCTGGCCGCGAACCATGCCCGCTGCTGCTCGGGCGTTACCTCCGCCGTGTCGAGCGTGGCGACGCCCTCGCGGATCTCGCGGTTGTAGATCGCGAAGACGGCTTCGAGGTCCGACGCCTGCACGGGGCGGATGCGCATGGCGGGGATTGTACGACGGCGCGTCAGACGGTCGTCCGCGCCCAGCCGCCGTGGAGGAAGCGGGCGAGGAACATCGCGCCGCGGAAGACGAGCTCCACGAGCAGGCCGACCCAGATGCCCGTCAGCCCCCAGTCCGGCCCGGGGTTGGGCAGATGCATGCCGCCCCACAGCGGCACCTCGATGCCGGAGAAGAACCAGGCCATCGGGAGGCGGAGCGCATAGGTGCTGATCCAGGTGATGTACATGACGACCTTCGAGTCGCCGGCGCCGCGCATGCCCGTGCGGAGCGCGAGGCCGATGGCGAAGGGGATCTGGATGAAGCCGGTCATGAACAGCAGCGTCGGGGTGTACTCGAGGTGCGCCTCCTGCTGGCTCATGATGCCGACGATCTGGCGCGGGAAGAGGATGAAGCACAGCCCCATGGCGCCCATGAAGGCGCAGGCGATGCTCGTGCACGCCCACGCGGCCTTCTTCGCCATCTGCGCACTACCGGCGCCGAGGTACTGGCCCATCAGCGTCGCCGCGGCCATGCCCATCGAGAACCCTGGCAAAAAGCTCAGCGACTCCACGCGGATCGCGATGATGTGCGCGCCAAGGTAGCCGGGAATCTGGAAGGCGCCGACGAGGAGGAGGATCAGGAAGTTCCCGAACCACATGCCGGTCGATTCGACAAAGGAGGGCAGCCCGACGCGCACCAGGCGGCGCATCGTGTGCCAGTGGGGCACGAGGCGGCGCCGGCGCAGGCGCACCCCGCTGGCGCCGGAGATCAGCCAGCCGGTCACGATCAACGCGCCGATGCCCCACGAGGCGAACGTGCCGATCGCGATGCCGGTGATCCCCATGTCAAAGGGGAAAGGATTGTGCACGAGCGTCGTCGAGACGGCCTCGCCCTCGGCGTTCAGGCGCGTCCGCGCGATGTCCACACCGGCGAGCGCCCACGAGAGCGCGATGTTCACCCCGTTGACGATCAGCATCGTCCACAGCGGCCGGTAGGCGTCGCCCGCCGCGCGGCAGCAGGCCAGGCCGGTCAGCATGACCGAGTTCATCGGCACGGCGGCGGCTGCCCAGCGCAGGTACACCACCAGGGCCCCGCGCGCGTCCGCAAGATAGGTCGCGGCGTTCTCGCCGCCTCCGTCGCTGACATTGATCAGCGCCCGCGCGATCAGCGGCGCCCCGGCGAAGACCACCACGCCCACCAAGGCGCCCATTGTCGTTGAGAGCAGCAGCGCCTGACCCAGGGCGGCGTTCGCCACCGCCTGCTTCCCGCCGCCGACGGCGCGGCTCACGAGCGCAGTTGCGCCGATGCCTACCGACAGCCCGATCAGCGAGAGGAACCAGAGGATGTACGACGCCCCGCCGATGGCGTCGGTCGCCGCCTCACTCAGGCCGGCCGCGAGCACCGTGTCCACGAGCCCGACGAGGCTGTTGAGGAACGACTCGACGAGGATCGGCCACGACAGCACCCAGATCGCGCCCCAGAGCGAGAGGCCCGCGAGGCGCCCCGAGATGAGGCGGCCCTGGTCGTCGAGGCGGGGCTGCTGGCGCCGGGGCGGAGGCGGCTCGGGCGTGCAGTGCGCCTCCCCGCCGATCGAGCTGAACTCCTCGCTGTCGCGAGCAGCAGGGTTGTCGCCGCCTGAGCGCACGCGCCGTCTCCCGTCGCCCGCCCGGCCGACCCGATGGGGCCGCGGGGCGGAAGGGGGGATCGTAGGCACGGGCGGACCCGGCGCTCCCCGACCGTCAGCGCAGGCGCAGGCTCGCCAGGGCCACGGCGATAAGGGCGATCGTCACGATCCACAGCCGGACGACGATCTTCTGCTCCGTCCACCCGCCCATGTGCAGGTGCCAGTGGTAGGGGGCGCAGCGGAAGATGCGCTTCCCCTTCGTGTACTTGAAGTACCCCACCTGCAGCACGACGCTCCCGATCTCCAGCAGGAAGACGCCGCACATGACCAGCACGACGAACTCCTGCCGGATGACCACCGCGACATAGCCGAGCACGCCGCCGAGGGTCAGCGACCCCGTGTCGCCCATGAAGACCGACGCCGGCGAGCAGTTCCACCAGAGGAA
>JBICHM010000213.1:0-7996 GCA_043101835.1 Phycisphaerales bacterium
CGCGTCGTCCAGCCACTCGAGGCCGCTGTCGACGACGCGTAGCACGCCGGCGTCGCCGTGCATCGTCACGCCCCGGAACCACCGCCCCGAGCGATCGCTCAGTGTCAGCGTCGCCGATGCGCCCGTCGCGAATCGCAGGTGCGCCGTCAGCTCGCCGGTGAGCGTCGCGAGCGACTCCCCCGGCGCGAGCGTCAGCCCCGCGCTCGAGCGCGGGCCGTGCACGCAGGCGTCGACCGTCTCTGGCTCGCCCAGCACGGCGAGCGCCCAGTCCATCGCGTCGATCAGCCTCGCCGCAAGGCTGCCCTGCCCAGGACGAGAGAGCGCCGTCAACGCGACGACGCGCACCTGCCCGAAGGTCTCGAGCGCATCGAGCGCCGCGACCCCGCCGGTGGACCGTCGCAGGAGGGGGCCGATGTGCACCACGCCGTCGAGGTCCGACGACGACAGCGCCGCCGCGTCGCGCACGCTCGCCGGCGTCGGCTCCACACTCAGCACGCGCGCCTCCCGCTCGCGCAGCTGGCGCAGCAGCCCCGCCTCGTGCAGCCCGGAATCGGGATCGCTCGGCGCGGGCGCAAGCAGCAGCGCGCAGCGCGAACCGGCGCGCACCAGCGATCGGAATGTCTCCGCCGTCTCGCACCCAAGCGCCTCGGCCAGCGCGTGTGGGCCGGCGCGACCGGGCGACGCCGCGCACGACGCCGCCAGCCCGGCGCGACGCAGACACGCCGCAGCAAGCTCCGCCTGGTCAGGCGACGCCCACACGGCGCAGGCGGTGGAGTCAGACTGTCGTGGCTCGTCGGTCATGGAGGCGAACGCAGCGGTTTCGGCGCGCGTATCCTACAGGCACGTGTGGGCGGACGGCCGCCGGCGGGCTCGCCCCGTCCGGAGGAAAGTCCGAGCACGACAGGGCACGGCGGTGGCTAACTCCCACCCGTCTCGGGCTGCGAGGCGAGGGAAAGTGCCACAGAGAACACACCGCCGATGGCCCGCTTCGGCGGGCACAGGCAAGGGTGAAAAGGTGCGGTAAGAGCGCACCGCCCGGCTGGTGACAGCCGGGGCACGGCAAACCCCGCCGCGTGCAAGGTCAAGCAGCCCCTTCGCCTTCGGGCGAGCGCCCGGCCCGGGCGCCTGGGGGCGGGTGGACCGCGCAGATCGCGTCGGCAACGGCGCGACCAGAGAAATGGCCGTCCCCGCCGGCTCCGGCCGGCGGGCACAGAACTCGGCTTACAGCCCACACGCAGCCGACGCGGGCCCGGACACCCTCCGGGCCCGCGGCCTTTTTGTGCTTCCAACCTCTCCCCCTGGGGGAGAGGTCGACGAGCGAAGCGAGTCGGGTGAGGGGTCTTGCTCCACGCGAGCGCAGTGAGCCGCCGCAGTTCTTCTCCCGGTCAGCCTCCCCCCTCGCCGATACGATCCGACCCGTGTACCAGGCCCTCCTGACCAGACGCTACCTGACCAGCAAGGTCATGCCCCTGCTGGCCGTGCTCGCCGTGCTCCTCTGCACCGCGATGGTTCTCATCGTCTGGTCGGTCATGAGCGGCTTCCTCGCCATGCTCCTCGCCTCCGGACGCATGCTCATCGGCGATGTGATCATTTCCTGGCCCGTCCGCGGCATCCCGTACTACGCCGAGCTCATCGACCGCCTTGAAGACGATCCGCTCGTCGCAGCCGCGACCGGCACCGTCGAAGGCCCCGGCCTCCTCAAACTCCCCGACGGCAGCATCGAGATGGTTTCCGTCGTCGGCATCGACGGCCCCGACTACAACCGCGTCACCGGCTTCTACGACTCGCTCTGGTGGAGGCCGATCGATGAGCCGCTCCCGCGCGACGCCAATCGTGAAGATCCGCGCCTGTTCGAGGAAAACCGCGCAGCGCTCGACCGCGCAGTCGACGCCGCGCAGACGCTCACCGAGCGCGACCCCGAAACCACGCTGCCGCTTCCCGCCGCCGTGCTCGGCGTCGAGACCACCGGCTACACCCGGCGCGACCCCGGCGGCTGGTTCACGCCCCAGTTCCGGTTCATGCCCGAAGAGGAAGTGACGCTCATCGTGCTCCCCCTGACCGGGCAGGGGGCCGTCGTCGGCGTCGAGGCCCGCACCTTTCCCGTCGCCAACGAGTTCCACAGCGGGCTCTACGACGTCGACGCCAACCAGGTCTTCATCCGTCTCGACGCGCTCCAGGAGATGCTCCGCCTCAACGGCGCCGAGCGCATCGAGGAGGACTTCGACTTCAACGACTTCGGTGAAGACGGCTTCGCCGAACCGACCGTCGTCGGACGCGTGCCTGCGCGCGTCACGAGCATCCTCGTGCGCGCCGCCGACGGCGTGACCGCGGCGACACTCCGCGAGCGCGTCGCGGAGATCTACGCCGACTTCGCGCGCGACACCGAGGAGGCGCCCGACGCCGGGCTCGTCCCCGTCATCACCTGGGAGCAGCGCCAGGGCGTCGCCACCCTCGTTGCCGCGGTGAAGAAGGAAACGGCCCTCGTGCTCGTCCTCTTCGCCTTCATCTCGCTGACCGCCGTCTTCCTCGTCTTCGCGATCTTCTGGGCGATGGTCAGCGAGAAGGTGCGCGACATCGGCATCCTTCGCGCCATGGGCGCCAGCCGCGCCGGCGTCGCGTGGATCTTTATCCGCTACGGCCTCGCGATCGGCGTCACCGGCTCGATCCTCGGCGGCGTCGCGGCCCACCTCATCGTCTGGAACATCAACCCGATCCACGACTGGCTCGGACGCGCGCTCGGGCTCTACGTCTGGGACCCCAGCGTCTATTACTTCACCGTCATCCCCAGCCAGGTCGAGCCGGCCAAGGCCGCGATGGTTATTACAGGCGGCGTCATCTTCAGTGTGCTCGGGTCGATCGTCCCCGCGCTCAAAGCCGCCAACATGGACCCCGTCCGCGCGCTGCGCTGGGAGTGAACCCCGTGTCGCTGATCGCCTGCGACAACCTCTCCAAGACCTACCGCCTCGGGCGCGTCGATGTGCCCGTGCTCCGCGGCGTCAGCCTCGCCGTCAACGAAGGCGAGTGGGTCGCCATCGTCGGCGCCTCCGGCTCCGGCAAGAGCACGCTCCTGCACCTGATGGGCGGCCTCGATCGGCCCGACGCCGGCAGTGGGGGCGTGCAGTTCAAAGGCGAGGCGCTCGGCGCCATGAACCGACGCGCACTCGACCGCTTCCGCTGCGTGCATGTTGGATTTGTCTTCCAGTTCTACCACCTGCTCCCCGAACTCACGGTGCTCGAGAATGCGCTCGCGCCCGCGATGATCCGCCACCGGCGCCTCGGCTTCCTCCGCCATCGCGACGCGCTGCGCGAGCAGGCCACCGCGCTGCTCGGCGCCTTCGGACTCGCGCACCGGCTGAAGCACCGACCCGCCGAACTCTCCGGCGGCGAGCGCCAGCGCGTCGCCATCGCGCGCGCCATGCTCAACGAGCCCGACGTCCTGCTCGCCGATGAGCCCACCGGCAACCTCGACCGAGCAACCGGCGCCCAGATCCTCGACGCCATCACCGGCGTCCGGAAGCAGCGCAACCAGACCATCGTGATGGTCACCCACGACGCCGAGACCGCCGCGCGCGCCGACCGACGTCTCTCGATCGTCGACGGTCGCATCGTCGAGGGATAACGCCTGCGGACCTCGCAATCCCATGCGGGCCGGCGCCCGGCCGGACCGATAGGGGAACTGAGGCGGGACCGCTATACTCGTGCGCAGCCGCGGCGCTGCGTTCCTATCCGGAGACCTTCGCACCGTGTCGGCGCTCGAATCGCTCCAGTATCTGCTCAGCCGACTCCTGGCCTATCCGGTCTGGGAGATGGCTGTCGAACTGGTGGTCATCTGGGCGCTCGCCATGCTCACCTGGCGCTTCGTCCAGGGCACACGCGCCGCCGGCGCCGTGAAGGGCATCCTCTTCGTCCTGCTCGGCTTCCTCCTGCTGCGCCTCGTTGCGCCCAGCGGCTCCTTCGAACGCCTCGCCTACCTCGGTGATCGCTTCCTCGGCTTCGCCGCCATCGCGCTGGTGATCATCTTCCAGCCCGAGCTTCGGCGCGCCATGGTCCGCATTGGTGAGGCGCCCCTCTTCCGCGCCGGCCCCGCCGATGTCACACCCGTCATCGATGCGATCGTCGGCGCGGTCGGATTCCTCAGCAAGAACCAGTTCGGCGCGCTTGTCGCCATTGAGGGACGCGTCGGCCTCCGTGAAGTCGTCGAGGGCGGCAAGATCCTCAACGCCGACGTCTCCGCGGAACTCCTGCAGTCGATCTTCTGGCCCAACAACCCGCTGCACGACATGGGCGTTGTGGTGCGAGGCTCGCGCATCGTCGCCGCCGGCGTGCAGTTCCCACTCGCCGACCCGCAGGAGATGCCCGACCGGCGTCTCGGCACGCGCCACCGCGCCGCCATCGGCCTCAGCCGCGTCACCGACACCATCGTCATCGTCGTCAGCGAAGAGACCGGCGCCATCAGTCTCGCCGAGCGAGGTCGCCTCGAGCGCTGGCTCACGCCCGAGACCCTGCGCGAGGAACTCATCAAGCGGATGGGTCAGGCCCACCGCACCGATGCGCCCCCCGAAGAGGACGACGAGGACGACACCGAGGCCCAGCCCCTCGACCCCGGCGATGATGACGCCGCCAAGCGCCCCGGCGCCGAGGAGGCCGCCTGATGTTCCTCCGAAGCCCGAAGAGAACCGAGCCGCGCCCGCTGCTTACCGCGGACACCGTCAAGACGGGGCTCCTCATCGGCCTCGTCACCATCGTCATCTGGCTCTTCGCCGAGGCCAAGAGCATCACCGAACTCGCCGTCGAGACCGAGGTCCGTCTCGTCGCCGGCGACGACCGAACCATCCGTTTCACCGGCGCGAACTGGACCGGCGCCGCGACCGTCCGGCTCGACGGCCCGCGCAGCGCCATCGATCTGGTCAGCGATGAACTCTCGCGCGGCGTGTCGCTCGCCCTCGGCGGCCCCGGCGTGCCTCGCGCGCAGGGCGACCACGTGATCGACCTCGCCGAGGCGCTCTCGAACAACCCGCCCCTGAAGGGCACCGGCGTCAGCGTCGTCGGCATCGAGCCCGCCACCGTCAGTGTGCACATCGACCAGATCACGCGCCTCGAAGGCGTGCCGATCCGCCTCGAGATCCCCGGCGTCGAACTCGAGCGCGAAGCAGAAGTCGCGCCCCAGTCCGTCTCGATCGCGCTGCCCAGCGAGGTCGCCGCCCAGCTCGGTGAACGACCGACCGTCATCGCGACGCCGTCGCCCGAGGACCTGCGCCTCGCCGAGGAAGGCGTGCGATACACCTTCCGGGCGCCCCTCTCCCTGCCAGCCAGCGTGCCCGACCGCGCCAGCGCGACGATCTCGCCGCCTACGGTGCAGGTCTCCATCGTGGTGCGCAGGCGCGTCGAGTCCTACACCGTGCCCTTCGCCCCCGTCTGGCTGCTCCTGCCGCCCAACGAGTCCGAGCGATGGCGCGTCACGATTCCGCCGGAGGATCAGGGCATCGAGGATGTGGTCGTCACCGGCCCGAGCGATGTCATCGAACGCATCCGCACGCAGCAGATGACCGTCGTCGGCGTCGTGGAGCTCACCGATGTCGAACTCGAACGACGCATCGAGTCAAAGGCGGTCGCCTTCCCGCTGCTGCCGGATTCAGTGACCATCGACGCCGCCGGGCGCCCCATTCGCCTCGTCATCGAGCAGCGTGATGCGCCGGGCGAGACGCCCATCACCAGCCCGCCGAGCGAATAGCGCGTCGATCAGTCGTCGAGGCGGCCGGAGAGCGCGTCCTCTTCATGCGTGAAGAAGAGACGCGCGATCTGCAGCCCGGTCATCTTCGCCAGGGTCTCTTCGAGCGCGTTCTGTTCCACACGGCTCTGCGGGCCCTGCGCGGCGGTCGGCGGCAACGCCACGGTCATGATGTGCCCGTTGATGCTCGACGGCCACAGACGCACGTTGTTCGTGACATCGAGCACCTTCACGCTCAGACGCGCCGCCGGCGAGGTCGAAACGCCGTCGCGGCTCAGCGTCCAGCCGGCCAGCTCGACGTAGATCACCACCTCTGCTCCGACGGCCTCGCCGATCGAGTCGATGCTCTGCGGCTCGCCGTACCGCTCCGCCAGCGCCACACGCACGGTGGAGTCGGCGGAGATCATGTTCTCCTGCCGAATCGCCTTCTTCTCGATCAGGGTCGATTCCGCTTCGGAGCCGATCATCAGGCGCAGCCCGCGTCGCGGCACAACGCTCGCGCGATCGTCGACGAAGATCGTCGTCGGACGGTCCTTGTCCAGTTCGTACGCCGCCGGAACCTTCGGCGGTCCGCCGACGAGGTACGCGATCGGCGCCACGATGTTGCACGCGCCGAGCGAGGCGAGCGCAACCGCGCCCGCGACAGCCGGCAGCGCCACGCGCATCGCGATGGTGGAAGAGGGCCTGCGCATCAATAGTCCGGGTAGTACGGCTCCTGGTGGTCGTAGAACAGCCAGGTCACGCGATCCACGAACCGGCTCATCAGCACCGCGCGGATCTGCGCCTCCGTGAAATCGTTCGGGCTGTACCCCGGCTGATCCGGGAAACGCACCGCCACATCGCGCGAGAACGTGAAGTTGTCGGCGAAGGAGCCGTCCGCCTCCGTCACGCCCACCTGCCCGGCGAGCATCCCGTCCCAGAGGTACGAGTTGCCCGTCTCGAAGAGCCGGAACTCGAAGATGTCCACGAACACGATCCGGTCGACCCCGAAATCCTCGGCGAGCTCGCTGTAGGTCCGCGCTTCCCAGCCCGGATTCGTGTACTGAAACTGGAGCACGACCGGCCCGGGGATGTATCCCGTCGCGCCGCTCTCGGCCCGGAGCCGCTCCGTGATCGCGTTGGTCAGCTGGGCTCCCAGCTGCGGCTGCGACGCCTGGATCACCCGATCCATGGCGATCACCACGCAGAACGACTTGCTCTCGAGCCCCCGGTACTCCGCCTCGACCGTGCGTGTGCTCGTGCGCCGATACGACTCGGCCATCATCGCCGCCATCTGGCAGCCCGACAGCAGCGGGCTCGCAACGAGCGCGAGCACAGCCCCTGCGAGCACGCGTCGAGCTCGCAACGGGCGTCGGATTGCAGGTCGGTTCCTTGGCATCGGGGGAGTCGTCGGCGGAGTTGTTCGTGCGCCGGCTGGCGACGGTTCGATTCCGGAGGCATCGGGGCAGGGCGTCAACCCGGCCAGAACGCCACTTTGTACGCCCAAGCGCCCAGAAAGGCGACCCCCGCCGGCCACAACACCCGCGGGCGAAGCACCACGCGCGACAGCGCCGCCCCGGCGCGGCTCCCGGTCAGCGACGCGTGCAGCCCCAGCCAGAACACCACCGCAGCCGTCAACGCCAGCACGGCGCCGAACGGCTGCACGAGAAATGCGCCCGTCAGATCGCCCTGCGCCGCGAACGCGAACGAGGTCGTCATCCCGCAGGTCGGGCAGGGGGTGTCGAGGTCCGATATCCACTGGCAGGACGCCAGGCCCAGCTGGGTGTGCGTGCCGAGCCCGTCGGTCGCCGGCTGCAGCCACGCCGCGATCGCCAGCACCATCCCCGACCCCAGCGTCAGCAACGCTGCGAGCGTTCGGTCGGTGCGGTTCAGGCGCGCCGTAACGGCCAGGGCGGGCGAAGACGGGCGCCGAGGAGCGGCAGCGGCAGGGGGGATATCAGAGGAGGACATCGAGCCGAAGCGTAGCGCCCCGGCGCTCAGGCTGTCAGGCGGACATGCTCGAGCGCCGTCGGATCGACGCCGTCGATCAGCACCGATCGCCCGACCAGCGTCGCCCCGCCGTCGTTGCGGAGGCGCC
Organism: Phycisphaerales bacterium; assembly: GCA_043101835.1. Lineage (GTDB taxonomy): Bacteria > Planctomycetota > Phycisphaerae > Phycisphaerales > UBA1924 > JBICHM01. The sequence goes on from JBICHM010000213.1 coordinate 7,806, forward strand.
ACGCCGCCCGGTGCATGTCGCTGGCGTTCGAGCAGTCGGCGCCCGGACGCCGGAGGACGACCACGCGCAGGCCGGTTGTCGCGCGCTCGGCGTCCGATTCGTCGGCGCAGGCCACGAAGCGATCCGTCGCGCCCTCGAACTCGCGGATGATCGACGCCGCGAGCGCTTCGGGGTCGCGATCACCGGCGACC
>JBICHM010000214.1:0-3258 GCA_043101835.1 Phycisphaerales bacterium
AGTTCGGCGAGGCCTTCCAGAAGGCCCATCGCGCGCAGGACATGCTCCACGTCGCGCTGATCGATGTCGACCTCTTCCGCCGGATCAACGACGACTACGGCCGGGAGAACGGCGACCGGGTGCTCCGCGCCGTCGCCGAGCGTCTCGATGCGGCGATCGCCGGCCACCGGGTGCTCATCGCCCGCACGGGCGGCGAGGAGTTCGCCATTCTCGCCGGCGGCGTTGATCGCGCGACGGTCGCCGGCATCGCCGACACCTGCCGCGCCGCGCTTGCCGAGACGCCCATTGAAGTCGAGACCGAGGAGCACGGCGCGGTCAGCGTCAAGGTGACGGCGTCCGTGGGGATCGCCTCGCTCGAGCCCCAGACCGCGGAGGTCTTCAGCCGCATCGAGCGTCTGCTCAACGCGGCCGACCAGGCGGTGCGAGCCGCGAAGAGCGCCGGGGGCGACTGCGTCCGCCTCTTCACCCCGCGAAGCCGCGCCGCCGCCTGATCCCGTTGCGCCCTCGCCGGTGGCGGATGCAGCGGGCCTCGACTACCCTACCCACTGTGCTCCCGGGGCCGTTGGACGCGTCCCGGGGGTTGCTGCATTGACTGGGGGAGCCGCCCCGTAGGGGGCTCCGACGGAATCAGATCGCCCATGGTGGAAGCCCTGCAGCCCGACGCGTTGTGCCGGCCCGTCGTCCGGGGGGATCGATCGTGATCCCGCGCCGGTCAAACGACAGCCGTCAATCCGATGCGCCGACGGTGCGCGTCGAGGCCGAGGGGGCGGGCGAGCCGATCGTCTTCCTGCACGGGCTGCTCGGTCTCAATGAGCACTGGACCCCGGTGATCGAGCGTCTGAGCGAGCGCGCCCGCTGCCTCCGCATGCAGGCCCCGCTGCTCGAACTCCGCGGCGGCGACTGCAGCGTCGAGGGCGCCACGCGCCTCATTCAGACCGCGCTCGCCGAGCACGTCCGCGAGCCCGCCGTGCTCATCGGCAACTCGCTGGGCGGCCACATCGCGATGCGGATCGCCATCGACACGCCCGACCGCGTCAAGGGCCTCGTCCTCACCGGGTCGTCGGGCCTCTTCGAACGCACCTTCGAGAAGGACGTGCAGCACCGCCCGAGCAAGGAGTGGATCGAGAAGAAGATCCGCGAGCTCTTCGCCGACGGCGCCAACGCGCCGGAGGAGGCGATCGATCGGGCGTACGAGGAACTCAGCGACCGGCAGGCGGCGCGTGCGCTCGTCCGCCTCAGCAAGAGCGCCAAGAACGACCACATGGGCGAGCGGATGGCCAACATCCAGTCGCCGACGCTCCTGGTGTGGGGCAAGCAGGACATCGTCACCCCGCCGCGCGTTGCCGAAGAGTTCCACGACCTCATCCCCGACGCGCGCCTGCACTGGATCGACCGCTGCGGGCACGCGCCGATGATCGAGCGCCCGGACGAGTTCGCCGGCGCGGTCGGCGCCTTCCTCGATGAACTCGCCGCACGAGGCGAACGAGAGTTGGGGTCCCGCCAGGAGGTCGCCTGATGGCGTCCTGGACGCTGTCGATCGGCGCCGGGCTCCGCGCCCTGCTCGCCAGACGCATCCGACAACTCGATGACCGGCGGCGCTGGGCCACGCGCTCCGGCGATCTGCAGGTCGCCCAGCTGCGCCGCCTGCTGCAGCGCGCCCGCGAGACGGAGTTCGGACGCGCCCACGCGTTCGACGATGCGCTGCTCCGGCGCGATCGCGATCTCGTCGAGGCATTCCGCACGACCACGCCGATCGCGACCTACGACGACCTCAGGCCCCTGCTCGAGCGCATGCGACGGGGCGGGGAGCCCGATGTCTGCTGGCCCGGCCTCGTGCGCGACTGGGCCCAGACCTCCGGCACCACCGCCGGCGATAAGTACATGCCCGTCAGCCAGGATCTGCTGACGCACAACCGCAAGGCCTCGTTCGATGTGTTCGCCCACGCCGCCCGATTCGGCGTGTCGCTCCCCGACCTCTACGCCGGCAAGCTGCTCTTCCTCGGAGGCTCCACCGCGCTTGAGGAGAACGAGCACGGCATCCGCACCGGCGATCTCTCCGGCGTCGTCACCCAGCTGATCACGTGGCCGCTCACCGAGGTGTACCTCCCGGGGCGCGACATCGCGTTGATGAGCGACTGGCCGGCCAAGATCGATGCGATGGCGCGGGCGTGCGTCGGCGCCGACATCCGCATGGTTTCGGGCATGGCCTCGTGGTCGCTCGTGCTCTTCGAGCGGGTTGTTGAACTCGCACGTCAGCGTGACGCCTCGGTCCGGACGCTCCGCGATGTGTGGCCCAATCTCCGACTCTTTGTGCACGGAGGCGTGCGCTACGACCCGTTCGAGCCGCGCGTGCGCGAGGTCTGGTCCGGCAGCCAGTCCGGCGACGATGTGCCGACCCGCCTTGAGGTCTACCCCGCCAGCGAGGGTTTCGTCGCGATGCAGGACACGCCCGGCGACCGGGGGCTGCGCCTCGGCGTCGACCACGGCGTCTTCTACGAGTTCGTGCCCGTCGAGGACATCCACCGCCCGGACGCCCCGGCGTTCACCTGCGACCGCGTCGAGCGCGGGCAGCGCTACGTTGTCGTTATGAGCACGCCCGCCGGCATGTGGCGCTACGTGCTCGGCGATGTGGTTGAGTTCGACGAGATTCCGCACGCCGGCGAGGGCGCCGGCCCGGCGCGCCTCCGGATCGTCGGGCGCCACCGGCTCTTCATCAACGCGTTCGGCGAGAACGTGATCGTTGAGCACATCGAGAACGCCGTCATCGGCGCGATGCGCGAGACCAACGCCCGGGTGGGGGAGTTCACCGCCGCGCCCGTCTACCCCGGTGAGGGTCGCCACGCCGGGATGGAGCTCGTCATCGAGTGGGAGGGGACCCCCGACGCCGGCGCGCTCCACGCCTTCGCCGACGCCTTCGACCGGGGCGTCAAGGCCCAGAACAACGACTACACCGCCAAGCGCGCCGGCGATCGCGGCATGGGGGCGCCCACCCTTACCCCCGTTGCGCCCGGGGCCTTCCACGCGTGGCTCGATGCGCGCGGCAAGCTGGGCGGGCAGCACAAGTGCCCCCGCTGCGCCAATCATCGAGAGTTCGTCGATGGCGTCCTCGCCGTGGCGCGTGACCGCGCGATGACGATCGAACCGGCGGCGCAGCCGGCGGGGGCCGGCGCATGATCACGCCGCGCCGGCCTGCCGGCCGCGCGGCGTCGCCCGAGGTTTGCGATGTGCACCGTCACCGTCATCCCGATCCCGGCGAGC
>JBICHM010000215.1:0-5461 GCA_043101835.1 Phycisphaerales bacterium
GGTCAGGCGGGTGTTCACGCCCCAGGCGCGATAGATGCTCTTGGCATGGTCGTGGATCGTGTGGCGGCTGCGGTTGAGCGCCTCGGCGATCTCTGTCTCGGTCATGCTCGTCGCCAGGAAGGGCGCCACCTCGCGCTGGGCCTCGGTCAGGCGGTCGAGCAGGTCGCGCCGGTGACGCACCGGGACGACGAAGACGCGCCGGTAGGCGTCGACGATGTGGCGCGACAGGGCTCGCAGACACCGCGCGACCGCCGCGTCCGGATCCCACGCCGGGTCAAACCCGTCGATCTGGACAACGAGCAGGCGCGGGCCGTCCTCGCCGTCGAAGGGGAGCACTGCGCGCGCAAAGTCGTGCAGCCCCTGTCGCTCCCGCGCAGCGCGATAGCCCGAGCGGTCCCAGATCTCATCGGACGCCATTCCGCGTCGGGCGCCGACGAAGCGTTCCGGGCGCAGCCGGCGCTGGCCGGCCGGGCCCGCGAGATCGTCGCTGGCGAGCCCCTCCCACGCGTCGTCGTACAGACGGCGCTCGAGGCGCTGGTTGGGCACGCCGGCGAACGCGGCTTCGAGCGTCTGCCAACCGATCTGCCCGCCGATGACGCGTACATCGAGCGCCATCACGCCGATCGGTTCAGTGGAGATTGTCTCGACCGTTTCGCACATCCGGCGCAGCCACGCAGGGCGGTTCCGAGCGCCGATGCGCGAGATCGTCGTCGCGGCGTCGCAGCAGCGCTCGAGCAGCGGGAAGGCGACAGCCGGCGCCTGTTCCTCGACTCCAATGCCGCTCTTGCGATCCACAGGTCAACGCTCCGCGTCGGTGCGCGCCTCGCACGAGGCAAGCCGCACGATGACCAGGTTTATACCCGAGGATCGTCATTTCATTATGTTCGATAATGCAAAATCTAAATCACGAGAGAGTGACATATGAAGTGTATTCGAGAAATTGACACGGATCTGTGTGGATACAGAGGCGCCGTCGCAGCAGGGAGGGCGCGGCCGGGACGGTCTATGGGAATGCCGCACGGATCTGTGGCGGGTGCGTGTCGAGAAAAATTCTCAGTCCGTCGCCAGCGGCGTCGTCATCCACGCCGCCTCCTGCGCTTCGGGCGGGTCGGCGAGGTCGATCGGCAGCGTGACGCCGCGCTCGTGATCGCTGTTGAGCACGATCGCGTTGGGCGGCAGCACGGTCGCGCCGGTCTCTGCCTTCTGGTGGCCCAGGACAAACAGCGACACACCCCATCGCTCGGCGAGCATCGTGAGCTGTTCGGGCTTGTGCCCGCGCCCCCACACCATCAGGTGCGCCGAACCCTGGCGGGGCTCGTAGTCCGCTTCTTCGAGCGCGCGGTCCAGGATGGCGGCGTCGAATCGGTCCATGACCTCCGGCCCCGGCAGGCTGTGCGCGCACAGCACGCCGCGCCCGTCGTTTCGCGCGACGAGCGCGAGCGGCATCGAGCGGATGAACTCCGCGATCGCTTCCTGCACCGAGTCGGCGGCGTCGCCGAAGACCTGCTCGACGCCGGCGTTGAAGGCGTCGACGACGCGCACGCCGTCCTTCACGATGCCCGAGCCGACGATCTGCGAGAGCTCGTGGTTCGCCAGCAGCGTGTGCACGTGCTCGGGGTGATCGGCCTTCAACGCCGCGACGCGCAGGAGCGCACGATGGCTGAGGTCGACATCGCCGATGAGCCGGTCGGAATGGATGACCTCGTGGAGGATGACGCGTCGCGCGCCGCGTTCCTGCTGGTCGAGCCGGGCGCGTCGGACGACGCGCGCAAAGTGCAGCGGGTTGTCATGCAGATCGCCGGTCGCAAGCAGCGTGCCTTCGCAGGAGACGGCGTCAACGCTGCCCTGCCGGCACGCGGCGTCGCAATTCGCGGCGGCGCCCTCACGGAAGAGAGCCGCGACCTGATCGGGGTCGCGCGCGTCGAGGCGTTCGAGCGGGTCGTGGAAGGGTGCGTCGGAGGCCATCGGAGCGCTGATCAGCCCGCCGCCGCATCGTCTTCGTCATCGTTGCCGACTGGGGCCGGCTCGCCGGACGCCTCGGCGACCGCCTTGGCGCGGAGCAGGTCGAGCTTGCCGGCGACATCGTCCATGCTGCGCGGGCGCCCCTCGGCGTCGACCTCGACGCACTGCATGATCAGGTCGTTGAGGCGCTCGGGCACCTTCGGGTTGAGCTCGATGACCGGCTTGGCCTTCTCGATGAACTGGTCATCGAGGCTGCCGACGAGTGAGTCGCCCTTGGGCAGCGCCGTGGGGATGTGCGTGCCGGTGAGCACCCAGTACATCGTGGCGCCAAGGTTGTAGATGTCCGTCTTTGCGGTGATGGGGCGCCGGTGGACCTGCTCGGGGGCGATGTAGTCGGGCGTGCCCTGGATGCGCTCCTTGACGGTGCCGATCGGGCACGACTGGCCGAGGTCGATGATCTTCACGTTGTCGTCGTCGGTGACGCACACGTTGTTGGGCTTCATATCCGCGTGCACGAACCCCCGCGCGTGCATGTAGGCGAGGCCCTCGGCGACTTTCTGGAACGTCGTCAGGGCGTGCACGAGGTTGCGCGGGCGCTGCTGTTCGATGCTGATGCCGTCGATGTATTCCATCACGAGGAAGAGGTCGGTGACGGTCATGAACGACCGGCTCTTCTTCATATCCACGATCTTGCGGATGACGGGGTGATCGAGCTTGCTGGCGATCTCGTATTCGCTCTCGGCCTGGTTGAGGAACCGCGCGTCCTTGGCGGAGCCGCGATGCACGTGCTTGAGCGCCCAGATCTGCTTCGTCTTGGGGTCCTGGACGAGGTAGATGATCGAGGCGGCGCCACGCCCCAGCTCCGTGAGGACGCTGAAGCCGACCACCTTGCTGCCGGGCTTGAGGGGTTCAGGGTGCTTCACTGGTGAGAAGGTCCGCTCTCGCTCCTGCCGTCTTCCCGCATGCTCACGCCGGCCGCCCGGTCGGGCCGGATGCGTCAGGGCATCGTTCGTGTGCGTCCGGGAACGGTTGCGGCCAAGTATCCCCTTAGCGCGCGGAAAGTTCAACGACAGCCCTATGTCGGCCTCCCGTTCGGGACGGATGAGGCTGGAGGCGGGCGGGAGGGTCAGTGTGCGCCGTGTGGGGGGGACGAGGCGGCTGCGTTACAGGAGGTCGCCGACCTCGGCGAGACGACGCCGGAACGCGGCCTCGGGGAAGAGGCGGCCCGGGCTCGAGACGCCGGCGACATCCCGGTGCAGGCGGATGTTCTCCGCCGGGAGGTCGAGTTCGCGCTGGAGCGTCGCGATCAGTTCGACGAGACGGCGCATCTGGGCGTCGCTGAAGCCCCGACGATCGCCGTCGCCGACCAGGCAGATGCCGATGTAGCGTCGGTTGTAGGTGTCGGCGTCGGGGCCGGCCGTGTGCGCGCCCGGCAGCTGGTCGAGCCAGCGGAAGCCGACGTGCAGCTCGCCGTCGGGCGAGCCGGTGCCGTTGCCGATCACGAAGTGGTGGCCGAGTCCGACGAGGCCGTGCTGCTCGTGCTCGCGAGCGATCGATGCGGGCGAGCCGAACGCGTCGCCGGATGCGTGGATCACGATGCCGTCCCAGCGTCCGCCCGCCAGTTCGGCGCGCGTGCGGAGGACGGATTCGACCCCGGCGGGGCCCATGGCGTCGACGGGCATGGTCAGCGCGAGGCCGTCGAGGCGGGGGGCCGGACGCCCCTCCATCGCCATCAGGAGGCCTCCGACGAGCGTCATCGAGGCAGCGAGGGCGCACCAGACGATGCCGCGCCGCGTCAGGCGCCGGGCGACACCGGGCTGCGCAGTCGGTTCGGGATGGGCAGCGGGCTGCACCGTCGCCACGTCGGCGTTTCCTCCATGAAGCGTCCGAGTGTCCGGACCCTGCGTTGATCGGAAGAGGCAGGGTCCGGGCTTTGCAAAACGCCGGAATCCATGCAGACCGTCGGCGGCCTGTCCGGCGTTCCAAGCTTACCGGACGATTGCACAGCGCGCAATCGTGGGCACGGGCTCAGTTTGGAGCGAGGCGCCCGCGCAGGTTCGGCGTCGCGCGCCCGAACTCGTCGTAGGTGTAGCGCGGCTCGGACTGGTTCCGGACCGCGTCGTACGACTCGTACTGGCTGCGAGGCTGGTCGCGCGGGAACAGCGGCGTGGCGCACCCGCCGGCGAGGCCCGCTGCAGCGAACCCCAGCGCAAGGATCGCGCCGCCAACACCGAAGCGGTGACGGGCAGGCCTAGCGTCGAGTTGGGCGGCGCGGGACATCACTCGAAAATCTACCGCCCCGGCCGCCTGTGACAACCGGGGCAGGAGATCGAAGGAGAGAGAGCGCGGCCTGGCGGCCGCGCCAGTTGCTACGCCGGGAGGGTCCGCCGGGTTCGGAGAAGCAGTCAGTCGCCGGCGCGATTGAGGCGGGGCATGCTCGTGAGGACCTTGTCCACGAGGCCGTACTCCACCATCTCCTTGTCGTCGAGCCACTTGTTGCGGTCGCAGTCGCGCTCGATGCGGTCGTACGGCTGGCCGGTGGCCTCGGCGTAGATGGTGTAGAGGCGTTCGCGGAGGCGGAGCATCTCGCGCGCCTCGATCTCGAGGTCGGATGCCTGGCCCTCAAGCACGCCGCCGATCAGCGGCTGGTGCATGAGATTCCGGGCGTTGGGCAGGCAGAAGCGCTTGCCCTTGGTCCCGCTGCTGGCGAGCACGGAGCCCATGCTCGCGGCCTGGCCGATGATGTAGGTGCAGACATCGGGCTCGACGAACTTCATGGTGTCGAGGATGCCCAGCCCGGCGGTGACGGAGCCGCCCGGGCTGTTGATGTAGAAGTGGATGTCGGCCTTGGGGTCCTCGTTGGCGAGGAAGAGGATCTGCGCGACGATCAGGCTGGCGGAGTCGTCGGTCACGGGGCTGCCAAGGAAGACGATCCGGTCCTTGAGGAGTCGGCTGAAGATGTCGTAGGCGCGTTCGCCGCGGCCGGTGTTCTCGATGACGATGGGCACGAGGTGGCTCATGGGGCGTCTCATCGTGGAGGGTGCTTCGGGGGAGGGGGTCGGCAGACGCCGCCGTGGTCAGGAGGACTTGGCCTTGGCCTCGGGCTCCTCGATGACCTCGTCCACGAGGCCGTAATCCTTGGCTTCCTGCGCAGTGAAGTACTTGTCGCGGTCGCTGTCGCGTTCGATGTTCTCGACGGGCTGGCCGGTGTGGCGCGAGAGGATGCTGTTGAGTTCGCGCTTGGCCTTGATGATCTGCTCGGCCTGGATGCGGATGTCCTCGGTCTGGCCGTACACGCCGCCGTAGGGCTGGTGGATCATCACCTTGGCGTGGGGCAGGATGTACCGCTTGCCCTTGGCGCCCGCGGTGAGCAGCACGCTGCCGCCGGAGTAGGCGCGGCCCATGCAGTAGGTGGCCACATCACTGGAGAGGAAACGCATGGTGTCGTAGATGGCGAGAGTGTCGTCCACCGCACCGCCGGGGCTGTTGATGTACAGAT
>JBICHM010000216.1:0-4054 GCA_043101835.1 Phycisphaerales bacterium
CGCTCTTCCGATCTGCGAGCGACGGATCGCGTGGACTCCGCCTGGTCACCAGTCGCGACGAGAGCGTCCATCGGCCCGACGCGATCCACCCCGACGTCCGCGATCTCGGGGGCGCGCCCGTCGCCTACCCGGTTGACCCGCCCTCCGGCGGCGCGTGGGTCGGCGTCAACCACGCGGGGCTGGCGCTCACGCTGCTCAACCTGAACCCGGTGATTCCCGTTGCGCTGCCCGCGCCGGCCGACCTTGTCTCGCGCGGCACGCTGATCCCGCAACTCCTCCGGCACGACGACGGCTCGGCGGCGCTCGAGGGGCTGCACGAGTTCGACCTCCACCGTTTTGCGCCATTCCGCCTGGTCGCGGCGACGGTCCACGCGCTGCACATCGCGTCGTGGGACCGTTCGGCGCTTCGGGTCGAGTCCCGCCCCTTCGAGGCCTCCTGCTTCGTTTCCAGCGGCCTCGGCGACCACCTCGTCGAGCCCCGCCTCGCGCTCTTCGCCAGCTGGCGGAGCGAGCATCCGATGACGCCCGCGCGCCAGGACGCCTTCCACGCGCACCGCTGGCCGCTGCGTCAGGACATCAGCGTGCGCATGCGCCGCGACGGCGCGCGCACGCGGTCGGTCACGACGGTCGAGGTGCGTGAGGCCGACGGCGTTGGCATGCGGTGCCACATGACCCACACCGATGACCATGCGACGACGGAGGTTGCGCTTCAGCGCGACGCCGCGCTCGCCACGAGCGACGCGAGAGGCTGATGGGCGGGATGCGCGCGGGGCGAGTTCGGCGTGTGCTTCGGCGCGGGGTGCTGGTGTACCTCGCGCTGCTCGCGCTCTCGCACATCGTCACATGGCGGCAGGGCGCCATGCAGGCGCAGGCCCCGCGCGCCGGTGAGACGCAGACCGTCAGCGTTCCCGCGACGACCCGGCGCGGGCCGAGCGACACGCGCCGGATCGACGTCGCCTATCGCGAGTGGCTGCCGGAGGCGCCGAGCGATGCGCCGCCGGTGCTGCTGCTGCACGGCTCGCCCGGCGCGGCGTCGAACTTCGAGGGCATCGGCGCACTGCTCGCCGACGCCGGACACCGCGCGGTGGCGATCGACCTTCCGGGATTCGGCGACAGCACCAAGTGGGTGGGGGACTACTCCATCCGTGCGCACGCCTTCGCCGCGCTTGAGGTCATGGACGCGCTTGCGATCGAGCGCGCGCACATCTTCGGCTTTTCCATGGGCGGCGGCGTCGCGATCTGGATGGAAAATCTCGCGCCCGAACGGGTCGCGTCGCTCATCCTGCTCTCGTCCATCGGCGCGCAGGTCGCGGAGGGATCGGGGGACTACTACTTCGAGCACGCCAAGTACGGCGTGGGGTACGCGATGCTCGTGGTCGCGCCGGAGGTCGTGCCGCACTTCGGGCTGCTCGGCCCCCGGTCGCTGCGTCACTCCTTCATCCGAAACTTCTGGGACACCGACCAGCGCCCGCTCGCGGACGTAATGCGCTCGATCGAGGCGCCCACGCTCATCGTGCACGGGCGCCACGACTTCCTCGTGCCCGCGTGGGGCGCCGAACTGCACCGGCGCCTCATTCCGACGAGCCGGCTGGTGATGCTCGACACCGGGCACTATCGCGACTTCCTCTTTAACGAGCCCGAGCTCTCGGTCCGCCACGCCCTGCCTTTCCTCGCGCGCCACAGCGCGCCGGGCGCTGAGCCGATCCGCGGCGTCGCCGACTTTGCCCCCGATCGCGCTTCGGCGGCGCTGTACGAGGAGATCGGGCCCTTCCACATCAAGCACACGACGCCCTACTGGATCGTGATTCTCGCGATCATTCTCGGCACGCTCATCAGCGAAGACGCCACGGTCATCACCGTCGGCATCCTCATCGCGCGCGGGCAGATGGACTTCGGCGTCGGGCTCGTCGGCTGCTTTCTGGGCATCTGCGCCGGCGACGGGGGCCTTTGGGCCATCGGGCGGTTCGCCGGCCGGCGCGCGCTCAACTGGCCGCTGATCCGGAACTGGGTCTCCGAAAGCAGCCTCGAGCGATGGAGCCAGTGGTTCAACCGGCATGCGGTGAAGGCGGTGTTTGTTGCGCGCGCGGTGCCCGGCCTGCGTCTGCCGACCTACCTCGCGGCGGGGCTGCTTGCGCGCTACGCGACGCGCTTCCTCTTCTGGGCGATCGTCGCGGCGCTGCTGTGGACGCCGCTCCTGCTCGTCCTCGCCGGTCTGCTCGGGCAGACGCTCCTGACGGTGCTCGAAGGGACGGTATCGGGTCCGGTGGCGATCGTCGCCGCGGTCATCGTCATTCTTGTGACGCTGCGCATCGTGGAGTCCGCATTCACGTGGACCGGGCGCCGGCGACTGGTGCGGGACCTGCTGGCCTTCGGCCGTCCCGAGTTCTGGCCGACGTGGGCGCTGTATCTGCCAGCGCTGCCGTACCTGGTCTGGCTGTCGATCCGCAATCGCGGACCGCTGGTCTTCACCTGCCTCAACCCCGGAATCCCGCACGGCGGGGGCGTGGTTGGGGAGAGCAAGATGCAGATCCTCGGCGCACTGCGCTGCGACAGGCAATGGATCTCGCACACGCAGTTCATCGAGGCCGGCGCGACCCCCGAGGAGCGCGCCGGCGAGGCCGACCGGTTGATCCGCGAAGATCCGGCCCTTGGCGGCTATCCCGTGATCCTCAAGCCCGATGAGTCGCAGCGCGGCCACGCGCTCAAGCTCGCGCGCTCGCGCGAGGATGTGGACCGATACTTCGTGGACATGACGCGCGCCGCTTTGGTCCAGGCCTACCACCCCGGCCCGCACGAGGTCGGCGTGCTCTGGTCGCGCCGGCCGACGCGCGACGGCGTCAGCGACGGCGGGCACATCTTTTCGATCACGCGCAAAGTCTTCCCCGCGATCATCGGGGACGGCTCGTCCACGCTCGAGCGCCTGATCTGGCGCCATCCGCGCTACCGCATGCAGGCCGAGACCTTCCGGCGCCGCCACGCCGACGCCGCTGAGCGCGTGATCCCCGCCGGCGAGCGCATCAGCCTTGCGGTGGCCGGCAACCACGCCCAGGGCACGATGTTCCGCGACGGCGCCGACCTGATCACGCCGGAGCTTGAGGCGCGCATCGAGGAGATCGCCCAGGCCTTCGAGGGCGTCCCCGGCCCCGATGGGCAGCCCGGGCGCCTCGACTACGGACGATGCGACCTCCGGTACACGAGCGACGAGGCGCTGCGCCGCGGCGAAGGGTTCGTCATCATCGAGCTCAACGGCACGATGAGCGAGTCCACCAACATGTACGACCCCCGGAAGCCCATCTGGTGGACCTACGGGGTGCTCTTCCGCCAGTGGCGGCGCATGTACCGGCTCGGCGCCGCCCGCCGACGCCTGGGCGTTCGGCCGATGACGATCCGTGACCTGGTCTCGACGGTCCGGACGCATTATCGGGGCCGCCCGGGGTCCTCGGTTTCTGATTAGCCCCCTGATCGGGTTGGGCAATCGCCCGCAGATTCGCGGAAATTTGCTTGCTCCGATACCTCGCGCGAGGTACGCTCATTGAGCCGATGACCCCGCACAGGTCGTCGGTTTGCACAGGGACCAGGGTCGCCCCCGCACAGGGCGTCCCGCGAGGAGTGAGGTCAGAGAGTCATGGCTATTTCGCGTGCGCGCACTCTGCGCGTGGCGGGGCTTGGCGCGGTCGCCGTTGTGGCTGCCGCCGCTGCACCTTCCGCCGATGCCGCGTTCGAACTGCAACTCGATTTGAACAGCCTTTCGGCCCAGTACACGCCCTTCTCGACAGAGGGGGGCTCGTTCGGGACTGGCGCCACCGGCGTCATCACCCTCACCGAGGATGCCAACTCCTATCAGGCGGGCATCGAACTCGATGGAGTGGCGCAACCGCTGGTGACATCACTGTCGACCTTCGCCGGCACCATCGAGCTCTCCGGCGGCGTTGTCGTTGGCGGGTCGTTCGACGTCATCCTGTCCGATGGGAGTCGCTACTCGACCTTCATCACTGAGGGTTCGGGCAAGGTGGTCACCCAGGCTGGCCAGGGTTTCGCGATCGATGGCCTGACC